>DATEOX010000570.1:0-20802 GCA_035273585.1 Thermoanaerobaculia bacterium | reverse complement strand
GCCTGACCGGTGGTCAGCGACGTCCCCATCGACGCCACCACTCCCGGCACCCCGGCGTGGTCGATGGCGATGGTGTCGAAGTAGCCCTCCACCAGGATGGCCCGGTCGATGCGCCGCATCGCGTCCTTCGACCGATGGAGGTTGTACAGGAGCCGCGACTTGTTGAAGACCTCCGACTCCGGCGAGTTGAGGTACTTTGGCTCGCTCCCATCCAGCGACCGTCCGCCGAAGCCGACCAGCGCGCCGGTCTCCGAGTGGATGGGGATCATCAGCCGGTTGCGGAAGCGGTCGTAGAAGCCGCTCTTCTCTTTGCGCGGCGTGATCAGCCCCGCCAGCTCCAGTTTCTTCTCGCCATGTTTCTGCGTCAGGCGCCGGAGGATGTAGTCCCACGAATCGGGGGCGTAGCCGAAGCCGTACTTTTCGACGATCGCCTGCGGCACGCCGCGCTCGCGCAGGTAGCGCTGCGCGGGGTTGTCGTCGTGCCACCCGAGGGCCTGATGGAATGCTTCCGAGGCGTCGTCGATGGCTTCGAGAAGGTCGTCCTTGTCGTTGTCGCGCCGCGTCTTCTGCCGCCGCGGCAGCTCGATGCCCACCCGCGACGCCACATGCTCCACCGCCTCGGGGAAGGTGAAGCGCTCCGTCAGGGCCAGGAACTTGAAGACGTCGCCGCCCGTGCCGCAGCCGAAGCAGTAGAAGAGGCCCTTCGCCCGGTCGACGTGGAACGACGGCGTCTTCTCCCGGTGAAAGGGGCAGAGGCCCTTGAACGACTTGCCGGCCAGCTTGAGCGGAGTCACCTGGGAGACGAAGTCGACGATGTCCGCCGCTTCGCGAACGCGGGAGATGATGGTGTCGTCGAGGTCAACGAGGGCCATGTCTTAGCGGGGAATGATGAATGATGAATGATGAAGGATGAGCGTTCTCGCCGAGCTTTTCATCATTCATCATTCATCCTTCATCATTCACGAGAGAACCGCCACCGTCGCCCCGTCACCGCCCTCATTCTCGTCTCCCGGACGCCATGACGCCACCGCCGGATGCTTGCGCAGGTGCTCGCGCACGGCCTTGCGCAGCGCGCCGGTGCCGAAGCCGTGGATGATGCGCACCGCCTGCTTGCCTTCCAGCAACGCGCGGTCGAGGAACTTGTCCGAGGCTTCGAGGGCGTCGTCGACGCGCTGGCCGATGAGGTTCAACTCGGCCGAGATGGGGGCGATGTCGGCGCCGCCGCTCGACTTGCGCGACGGCGTGTAGCCGGTCGTCTTCTGCTTCGTGCCGGCCACCGGCACCAGGTCCTTCGCATCCACCGTCATCCTGCGGCCGTTCACGTTGAGCACCGCCTTGCCGCCGTCGATCGACACGACCTCGCCCGTGACCTTGAACTTGCGGTGCTCGGCGCGCTCGCCGGCGTGGACCTCGCGCGTCTCGGCCGGGAGGTACTCCATGGCCCGGTCGACCGGCTTGGTCAACGTGCGGACGATGTCGTCGGCCTTGACCGTGGCGCGCGCGGAGCGATCGAGCTCGCGCAGGCTCTTCAGCTCCGCGGCCAGCTGGCGCGTGACGTCGTCGCGCAGCCGCTCCAGCTCGTCGCGATACGACGTGCCGAGGCGCGCGCGCTCCTGTTCGAGCTTGGCCTGCCTTTCCGCAACGACGCGCCGCTCGATCTCCAGCTCGCTCTTCAACCGCAGCGCCTCATCCTGCTGCGCCAGCACCTCGGACATCCGCTGCTGGAGGGTGGCCAGGAGCGTGTCGGTCTCGCCGTAGCGGTCGCCGAGGCGCTCGCGGGCGGCGGCGATGATGGGCGAGGGGAGGCCGATCATCTGCGCCACGTCGAT
This sequence comes from Thermoanaerobaculia bacterium, assembly GCA_035273585.1. Classification (GTDB taxonomy): domain Bacteria; phylum Acidobacteriota; class Thermoanaerobaculia; order Gp7-AA8; family Gp7-AA8; genus JAFAVZ01. The sequence goes on along the minus strand of DATEOX010000570.1, from coordinate 18,973 downwards.
GGCCCGGCTGCGGCCGGGGATGCCGGTGATCATTCGATAGGTCGGCTGGCCGGTCGCGGCATCGAACTCCATCGAGGCGTTCACGATCCGCTTGTCGTTCACGGCGAAGCTCTTCAGCGCGGAGAGGTGCGTGGTGGCGATGAGCAGCGCGCCGACTTCCAGCAGGTGCTCGATGACCGCCGCGGCGAGCGCAGCCCCTTCTTCCGGATCGGTGCCCGACCCGAGCTCGTCGAGGAGCACGAGCGAGCGGTTCGTCACCCGCTCCAGCACGCGCTTGAGCCGGACCAGATACGCGGAGAAGGTGGAGAGATGCTCCATGACGCTCTGGTCGTCGCCGATCAGGACGTGGATGGCATCGACGACCGGCAGCACTGTCCCTTCCGCCGCCGGCACCGGCAGTCCGGCCATGCCAAGGGCGACGAGGAGACCTGTCGTCTTCAGAGCGACCGTTTTGCCGCCGGCGTTCGGACCGCTGACGACCAGCGCGCAGCTCTCGCGGTCGAGATTGATCGTCACCGGGATGACGTTGCGCTCGGACGGCTGCTCGCCGAATGCTTCCTCGCGTGCGGCGGCGAGGCGCTCGTCGAGCAGCGGATGGCGTCCCTCGATCAGGTGCAGCTCGCGCTCCGCGGAGAAGGTCGGGCGCGAAGCGCCGACCGCATCGTGGAAGAGGGCCGCCGCCTGCAACGCGTCCAGCTCCGCCGCGACGCCGACGGCATCGATGATGTCCTGCCGCTCCTCGAACAGCATCCCGGAGATGAAGCGCGTGATGCGGACGATCTCCTCGCGCTCCTGGATCAGCAGGTCGGCCAGATCGTTGTTCAGCTCCACGGCCTGCATCGGCTCGATGAAGAACGAGGCGCCGGAGCCGGAGCGCTCGTGCAGGATGCCGGTCACGGCGTTGCGGTGGTCGCTGCGCACCGGGATGCAGTAGCGGTCGCCGCGCATCACGATGAGCGGCTCCTGGATCGCGTCCGCGCTGCGGTTCATGATGTCCGTCAGGAGCCGCTGGATGGCCGCGCGCTTCTGGTGCACCCGCCCGCGGATGGCCCGCAGCTCGGCCGAGGCCTCCTCGCGCAGCTTCCCGTCCTTCGTAAAGTACTTGTTCGCCTTCGAAACGACCTCGCCCAGGTCGGGGATGCCTTCCGCGAGGTGCGCCAGCCGCTGATATCCCTCGGTGCGGAGAAGCGTCTCGCGCATGGCCTGCGTCGCCCGCACGGCGCGGACGATCTGCCACGACTCTTCGAGATCGAGGATGTCGGCGCGGTCGAAGAGCGGCGCGACATCGGTCAGCCCCGCGAGCGGCAGCAGCCCTTCGCGGTGATAGAAGCGGACCATCTCCGCCAGCTCCGCCTGTGCCACATCGCAGGCCTCGACGGAGGAGAGCGGCCGCCGCCGGGCGAGCGCTTCTTTCCCCGGCGCGCTCTTCGCCTCCGAGGCGATGAGCGTCAGGACGCGGTCGAATTCGAGTTGGGTGAGGGGAGTGGTGTGCATGGAAACAAAAAGGCCCGCGAACGAATCCGCGGGCCTCGATGAGAGTTGATTGCGGCGTCAGTACCCCGCCCGGCGCTCCTCGGCAAGCTTCCGCAGCACCTTCTTGCGAGCAGCGATCGCTTTGCGCTTCCGCTTCGTGCTCGGCTTCTCGTAGTGCTGACGCTTCTTCAGCTCGGAGAGAATCCCCGACTTCTCGCACTTCCGCTTGAACCGGCGTAGTGCATTCTCGAACGTTTCGTCTTCTTTGACGTGAACGAGAGGCATCCCCGAAATCCCCCCCTTCTGCTTTGAGCTGTACCCGGTGGCTGGAGCCTCGAACGAGCGGCCATTCTAGAGGTCGGTGCGCACGAGGGTCAACGGAGACGGGAACCATAGGTTGTGCCCGGCGCATTCCGTGCTGTTGTAAATTATTGATTTCAAACGGCCAGGAGGTGCTCCACGCGGGAGATGATCGCGTCCAGCGCCACCTGATTCTCGCCCCCCTCGGGGATGATGAGGTCCGCGTGCCGCTTGGAAGGCTCCACGAACTCCTCGTGCATCGGCCGGACGGTCGTCATGTATTGCTCCACCACCGACTCCACCGTCCGCCCGCGCGACTGGATGTCGCGCATGAGACGCCTCATGAAGCGCAGGTCCGCCGGCGTGTCGACGAAGAGCTTGATGTCGATCCGCTTGCGCAGCTCCGGCTCGGCCAGGATGAGGATGCCTTCCACGATCAGCACCTTTCGCGGCATCACGCGCTGCGTCTTCCCGGTGCGGGCGTACGTGGCGAAGTCGTACTTTGGCACTTCCACCGACGAGCCCTTGGCCAGCACGTCCAGATGCCGCACCAGCAGTTCGGTCTCCAGCGAGTCGGGATGGTCGAAGTTGATGTGGTGCAACTCTTCGGCGCTCAGGCCGTCGAACTCGCGGTAGTACGAGTCGTGGGAGATCCACTCGATGCGGTCCGGGCCGACGCGGTCGTAGATGGCGCGCGCGACCGTCGTCTTCCCCGAGCCCGTCCCTCCCGCGATGCCGATGATGACCGGGTTCTTCAAAACGGGACCTTCACGATTGCTCTTCGAGCTCCGCCTCGGTCATGAAATCCGAGAGGTCCTCCGCGCCGCAGGTGTTGCAGATGCACGCGACGAGCTTCCCGTTCTCGAACTCGAACTGGTAGGTGGGCGTCTCGCACTGCAGACAGATGAGGTAGTCCGGCTCGTCCATGCGAGAGCGAAGCATAGCATCGCGCCGCGGCGCATTCGTCACACGACGGTGGGTCTTCGTACCAAACCGCGTTCCGCCGCCGCCGCGCCGGAGTAGCGTCGTCGCCGTGGGCGAAAAGGAGGATGCGATGCGAATGCTCAGGCTCATGTTGGTGACGGCGGTCGTGCTCGTGGCGGCCGCTCTCTTTGCTCCGGCCGCGAGCGCGCAGTGCTCGGTGACCAGCAGCATCACCTACATCGACGTCTGGACCGGCGCCGATGGCAAGGTCTACGTCGAGCTGACCAGCTATCAGACCATTTGGTGCCCGTCCGCCGGCGGCGGGGGCAGCGAGCACTACGGCGTCTACCAGTGGCACGGCGGCGGGGGGAGCTACCGCTGGTTCTACAACGTGGACGGCGTGGAGATCGGCAGCGGCAGCGGCACGAACCACGATTTGTTGGCGGACGACGAGACGATTCTCGGGCCGCCGTACGAGTGAGAGGAGGAAGAAATCGCCGTCTACGACACGACGACCGACAGCGATCCGGGATTCTGAAGCAGGAGGCAATCATGAAACGGATGTGGACCACTCTGTTGCTGGTCGTGGCGGCGGCACTCTTCGCGTCGACAGCGCGCGCCGAATGCATCATCACGAACCAGGTCACCTACATCGACGTCTACGTCGGCTCGGACGGCGGCGTGATCGTCGACGTCACCATGTTCGTGACGGTCATCTGTCCGACCGCCAGCTCGGGTGGCGGCAGCGGCTCGACCAGCCATCCCGGCGTCTACCAATGGCACTCCGGCGGCGGCACTTACTGGTGGGACTGGAACGTCGGCGGTGTGCCGATCGCCCACGGCGGCGGTCAACTGAGCCACGTCGTCTCCTCGGCGGACGACCCCGAGGTGTATGTGCCTATGCCGGGCGAGTACGACGATCCGCGGGAGATCGCGCCGCCGCCGGATTGATGCGCGGCTACCGCAGCTTCTCCGCGGTGAGCGGCCAGTTGCCGCGGAGAAACTCGCGGATCGAGCCGAACACGATCACCGGGTCGTCGGCCCAGGCGGCGTGGGCGGCGTTCGGCACGGAGACGAAGCGCGCGTTCGGGAGGACGCGCGCCCACTCGCGGCCGCCGGCGTACGGCGCGTTGCGGTCCTTCTCGCCGTGGATGGTCAGCACCGGCACGGTGATCTTCGTGATGTCCGTTGGCGGCACGTCGGCAGACAGCGAGCCGATGAGCTTCGCAAAATGCGCCTGCAGGGCGGCGGGGTGCTCGTTCGGCAGCGCGCAGGGCGATGCGAGCCGCTTCGCGTGCGCGGGGTCGGCCACGAGCCACTCGCTCGTCGTCTTCCAGTCCGAGGCGCAGTCGGCGGGCGCCGCCGCATGCTCGGCGGTCGTACCGCGCGGCGCCTCGGCCTTCATCGACACCGGCCCGATCTGCACCACGCGCGTCACGCGGTCCGGATGTGCGGCCGCGTACTGGGCCACCATCCGCCCGAGGTAGGAGAAGCCGACCGGGACGAACTTCTCGATGTTGAGCTGTTTGCGCACCGCCTCGAGGTCCTGCACGTCCTGCTGCACCGAAACAGAGGAGAGGTCGGAGAGGCGATCGGAGCGGCCGCGATTGCGCAGGTCGTAGGAGATCACCGTGGCCATGTCGGAGAGCTGCTTGAAATCATCGAAGAGGATGCTCTCCAAAGGCACGATGATGGTGATCGGGCTGTCGCCCACCTTGCGGTAGTGCAGCTTCACGCCGTCGTCCGCGGTGACGAAGCCCTCCGTCGTCTTCGGCGCCGTCTCGGCGAAGTGCGCCGGGTCGCTGCCTGGACCGTCGTAGAGGATCTTCCACGAGCCGTCCGCCTGCTTCGTCCAGATCGAGGAGTAGTTGCCGATGTGCTTGCCGTCCGTGTCGAAGACCGGCCCGGTGGAGAGGCCGACCGTACCCGCCTTGTTCACCGCCACGCGCTCCGGACCCCAACTGAACGGCGCCTGCGGGCCGTTGAAGAAGCGCGACCAGCGCTGCACGACGGCCTGCTTGCCGACCAGCGTGCCGAGGCCGGGGAGGAACGTCGCGTCGTCGGCGACGAAGCTGAAGAACTTCGCCTGGTCGCGGTCGGCGAAAGCCTTGGCGAAGGCGATCTCCGCGCGGCGCACCTCATCGGCCGGGTCGGAGTGAGCGGATACGGCGGCGAGAACGAGCAGGAGGGCGGCGAGCTTGCGCATGCGCGATAGGGTAATGATCATTTGTGACGCGGCGGTCACGGAGCGAAAACTAGCGTGAGGCGGTTGTTGCCGGCGCGATCAGCGGCTGCACAAAGTGCGCTGCGTTCGTCTGGTTGTCGATCACCGAGGCGTATACGTAAGTGTCGGGCGAGCTGCTCTCGATGATGATCGAGAAGTCGTCGCCGGCGGTGATGAGCGGGAAGAGCGTCTGGATGGCGATGTGGTAGAGCGTGTTCGGCGCGACCGGAATGCGCGTGAGGGCCACGTTGCGGCCGGCGAGCCGCTGCAGGGCGAGGGTGAACGTCGCCTCCCGCGGGCCGAGGTTGGCCAGGCCGATGTTCGTCCGGTACGTATCATTGAATGACAGGCCGTTGAGCATGCGCAAGGGCGTCGAGATACCGCTCAGGTAGTTGATGGTGATCGGCTGGGGCTGGAAGATCTCCGCGCCGCGCACGCCGTATGCGGTGGCCCGGATGGTCACCGAGCGGCGGCCCATCGTCTCCACGATCAGCGGCGAGAGAACGCGCTCGAAGCCAAACGTCTCGCCCACGATGTCCGGAAAGCGCACCGTCTGGCCGGGGGGGATGGTGGTGATGATGGCCGGCTGGTCGGGCGCGGTCGGCAGGGCCAGCGATACGGTCGCCTCGGTACGCATGTCGTTGCGCAGCTCGATGTCCGTCCGCCAGCGCATGTTGTTCGGGCCTTCCGTGCTCCCCACGACCGGCACGATCACGCTCGTCGTCTGCGGGGGCGGCGCCTCCTGCGCGCGCATCAGCAGCGGCGACAAGGCGCCGAGCAGGAACAGCACGCGCGCAACGGTCATCTTTCCCAAAGACGTAAGCCGGCTCCCAACGGTTACACGAAATGCGGCCGCAGCACCCGCGTCCCGACCACCAGCATCTTCTGCAGCGGCGTCAGCGACAGCCGCTTGCGGACGGCCGCGAGCGGGTCCTTGCGCAGTTTCTTCAGCACCGTCGCATAAACGCCGCCCATCAACAATGTGGGGAAACGCGCGTCGAAGGAAAGCTCTTTCAGCAGCGGCTCGGCGTCGCGGAAGTATTGCTCGGCCCGGGAGATCTGAAACTCGATGAGCGCCCGCACGCGGGCGTTCTCGCTCCGCTCGAACAGCTCCCGCTCGGTCACGCCGAAGCGGTGCAGCTCCTCCTGCGGCAGGTAGACCCGGTCCCGCCCGAGGTCGTCGCCGATGTCGCGCGTGATGTTCGTCAGTTGCAGGGCGGTCGAGAGGTTGCGCCCGTAGGCCAGCGCCTTCTCCGATCGGTAGCCGAAGATGGCCAGCGAGATGTCTGAGATGGATGTCGCGACGAGGTCGCAGTAGTGCAGCAGCTCGTCGAACGATTCGTAGCGCGTCTTGACCATGTCCTGCCGGCAGCCGTCGAGCAGCGCCAGGAACGCGCTCTTCGGGAGGGCGAAGTGGCGGAGGGCATCGGCAAGAGCGATGGTGACGTCGTGTGTCGGCGCGCCGGAGTAGGCGAGGTCGAGCTCGCGCTGCCAGGCCGCCAGCCGTGTCATCCTGAGCGAAGCGAAGGATCCGAACCGATCTTGCGGTACGGATCCTTCGCCGTCTTCGCGGCTCAGGATGACGTCGTCCGGATGGGCTCTGCCAAGCAGCGCACCGGCCCGTGGCCGGTCGCCGTCTTCGCGGTTCAGGATGACATCGTCCGGACGGGCTCTGCCAAGCAGCGCACCGGCCCGTGGCCGGTCGCCGTCTTCGCGGCTCAGGATGACACCCGGGTCCTCGTCCGCGATGTCATCCGCGATCCTGCAGTACGCGTACGCCGCGTGCACCGCGCGCTGCTTCCTTGGCGGGAGAAAGCGGAACCCGACGGAGAAGTTGCCGCCGTGCCGGCGCGTGATCTTCCGGCAGATCTCGTACGCCTCGTCGACCGTGGTCATACGACCGGTCCCAGCGGCGGGACCTTCATCTCCGTGTCCCGCGAGCGGCACCAGTGCGCCCCCGGCTTGTGCGCGCAGCGCCCGTCGTGACGCCACACGCGGCGGACAAACGGCGACAGCAGCGACTTCCACCACCGGCGCTGATGCCATCCGCTCAGGTAACGGTGAAAGTCCTTCGCGTTCGACGCCTGGCGCACGAACATCGACAGCCCGACGTTCCCGCCGCTCTCGTACAGGAAGCGATTGACGAGGCTCGTCTCCTGCTTCGGCCCGAGCTCCGCCTGCCACAGCTCGTCGAAGTCGCGCTCCTCGAGGATGCTCCGCGCCGCCAGCGCGCCGCTGGTCAGCGCGTAGCGGATGCCGAGGCCGAAGAGGTAGTCCTGAAACCCGGCCGCCTCGCCGACGAAGCGCGAGCCGTTGCGCGTGGCGGCCTGCTTGAGATGAAAGTTCATGTACGAGTAACCCGTGCGCGTCTCGCTCGGAATCACGAAGCGATGCAGCCGCTGCGCGGCGGCCATCGAATGGTCAAAGTACTCATCGATCTTCTTGAAGTCGGCCACGATGGCGCAGCCGAACGTGGCGATGCCGTCCAGGATGAAGAGATACGAGTAGCCGCCCGGCGAGATCTTGTGGTCGAAGAAGACGTCCACCCGCTCCGGCTCGTCCGTCTTCCAGGTCATCTCCCGCGCCAGGCCGTCCGGCGACGCCGGGCCGGTGGCGATGATGTCCGCCTCCTGGATCCTGCTGTTGAAGACCACGCGCACGCCGTGAACGCGCGCCTGGGCCAGCAGTCCGCGGTCGAGCGTCCCCTCCTCGGCGCCGCGGCGGATGAACCAGCCGTACGGCGCCCGGCTGCGGATCACGCGCGCGTTGCCGTTGTGGTCGTAGAACGTGGCCCAGTCGGCCGGGCGGAAGTAGAAGTTGCGCTCGATGCCGATGCGCTCGAGGAAATCCGGCACCGCCTCGCGCTCCGAAGCCGACTCGATGATCTGCAGGTCGCCGATGAAGCGCGTGCCGACGTCGGCCTTCGCCTCGTGCACCTCCACCGCCCGCCCGGCGCGGGCCAGCGAAATTGCGGCGGCCAGACCACTTGGTCCCGCGCCTGCAATGCGGATGAGCCGGTCCTGCAGCATGCCGGGGTATCTTATCGCGCCGTGTCCGAGCCGAATTCCGCAGCACCCGCACCGAAGCCGTCCGCGCGCGGCGGGCACGCTGTCTTCGTCGCGGCGGGCATCTTCCTCAGCCGCGTGGCGGGCCTCGTCCGGGAGCGGGCCATCGCCCACTATCTCGGCAACAGCGCCGCATCCGACGCCTTCAAGGCCGCGCTCAAGGTCCCGAACTTCCTGCAGAACCTCCTCGGGGAGGGCGTGCTCTCCGCGTCGTTCATTCCCGTCTACGCGAAGCTGATCGCGGAGAAGAGAGAGGAGGAGGCGCGCCGCGTGGCCGGCGCCTTCGCCGCCATCCTCGCCTTGATCGTCAGCGTGACGGTGCTCGTCGGCGTGCTCCTCACGCCGTACCTCATCGACTTCATCGCCCCCGGATTCGAAGGCGCCGTCCGCCTGCTGACCATCCGCATCGTGCGCATCCTCTTCCCCGGCATCGGGCTGCTCGTCCTCTACGCGTGGTGTCTCGGCGTGCTGAACACCCACAAGCAGTTCTTCGTCTCGTACGTCGCGCCAGTGCTCTGGAACGCCTCGATGATCGCCACGCTGCTCGTCTTCGGCACGCGGATGCGCGAGGCCGACCTGGCCATCGCGCTCTCGTGGGGGCACGTCATCGGCTGCGCGCTGCAGCTCGCCGTCCAATTGCCGTTCATCTATAAATACGCGCGCGAGTTCCCCTTCAAGCCGCGGATGATCGAGCCGGTGCGCGAGGTGTTCCGCAACCTCGGGCCGGTGATCGTCGGCAGGGGAGTGGTGCAGCTCAGCGCCTACATCGATCAGATCATCGCCTCGCTGTTGCCGACCGGCTCCGTCGCGAGCCTCTCCTACGCGCAGACCATCTCTCTATTGCCGGTGAGCCTCTTCGGCATGTCCGTCGCGGCCGCGGAGCTGCCGCAGATGGCGAGCAACGTCGGGACGGAGGAGGAGATCAACGCCGCGCTGCGCAAGCGCCTGGCGCGCGGCCTGCGCCAGATCGCCTTCTTCGTCGTGCCGACCGTCGTGGCCTTCATCGCCATCGGACGCCTGCTCGTGGCCGGCCTTTATCAGACCGGCAAGTTCACCTCCGACGATACGCTCTACGTCTGGTACATCCTCCTCGGCTCGACCATCGGTCTCCTGGCCATGACCCTCGGCCGCCTCTACTCATCCGCTTTCTATGCTCTCCGCGATACGAAGACACCTCTTTATTACGCCGCGGCGCGCGTCGCCCTGACCGCCGGCCTCGGATACCTGTTCGCTTTCCCGCTGAACTGGATCTTCGTCGATCTGATCCGCTTCGCGGGCATGCCGCTGCCGGCCCGCGCCGGCGCAGCGGGCATCGGCACCGTCGGTCTGACGGCTTCGGCCGGGATCGCCGGCTGGCTGGAGTTCCTCCTCCTGCGCCGCGGCCTGCAGCGCCGCATCGGCCGGATCGAGCTCCCGCTCTCGTATCAGGCGCGGCTGTGGGGGGCCGCGATCGTGGCCGGCATCGCCGCCGTCGCCTTCGACCGCTACGCTGTCGCGCGGTTCATCGCCCGCGTGCCGTTCCGCCACATCGCCGATGCCGGAGTGGTGGCGGGTCTCTACGGCCTCGTCTACTTTGCCGCGGCGGCGGCGGTGGGGGTGCCGGAGGTGCGGTCGACGCTGTCGCGGCTCCGCCGCTGATCAGCGACCCCTCACCCGCCTTCGGCACCCTCTCCCCGCCGGGCGGGGAGAGGGCTGGGGTGAGGGGGCGACGCGAAGCCGCTGATCAGAAAGTTCCGGATTCGGCACAGCTTGCCGCTCCTGCGGGAACCGCGTTTGCTGGATACTGGCGACGTTTGACACACCCCCACCGAGGCTCCTAAACTCGCCCCCGCGATAGGGAGACAGGTTATGCGCCGATTCAGAGCTATCGCACTCGCCGCAGCGCTCACGACCATCGCCGCGTCGCCGGCCCGTGCTGATGCCAAACTGCCGGGTCTTCTCTCGGTCATCGGGAGTGTCACCAACGCCGCGCGGCCCGTGGCCGCCGTCCTCGTCATCGCCCTCAACCTCCAGAGTTTCGAAGCCGTCCAGACCTACACCGCCAGCGACGGCTCCTTCTCCCTCCCGCCCCTGAGGTCCGGCATTTACAAGATCATCGCCGTGAAGCATGGCCTCGCGCCGAACATCACGACCATCGTCCCCACCCAGCCGACGCACCGGCTCACCCTGCGCATGGAGAACGAGAAGCAGGCCCGCCGGAAGGGGACGAGCCAGGAGATCTGGGAGATCCGCGGCTCGCTGCCCGCGGACGTCCTGCACGAGCTGGACGCGGTGCTCGAGTCGACGGCGGTCGTGGAGTACAGCATCCCCCGCATCCGCGGCGAGATGATGTCGATGACGGGCGTCTCGATGTCCACCACCCCCGCCTTCGCCCAGACCGCCCTCGGCGTGCAGAGCCGCATCGGCGACACCTGGCAGCTCGGCATCCGGACGAACGTCCATCGCATCGACGATCCGACCGATGAGAGCCGCTTCGGCAACGCCCTGGCGCAGTCGAGCGTGATGTCGATGGAGCTCCGCTCGTCGCCGACCGACGCCTACCGCGTGAACTCCACGCAGAGCTGGTGGCGCTACCGCGACGAAGACCCGGTGGCGGGCAACGGCCCGCGCCAGGCGGACGTCCGCTCCCACAACTTCGAGTGGGAGCACGGCCAGTCGCGCGTGGCGGTGCGCTACCTGGCCCAGCAGAACCTCTTCCAACAGCAGGCCGCCGACTCGAACCTGATCGAGATCGCCGGCGACACGCCCGTCCTCCAGGGCCTCCGCAACGACATCGGCGTCTCGCTGCGCGTCACGCAGGAGAGCCTCCACGACGCCACCCGCGAGCCGATGCGCACCGCCGACCTCGCCGCAAACGCCAGTGTCCTCGTCGGCCGCTCGTTCATCCTCCACTACGGCATGGCCAGCCGCCTCGGCATCGACGGCACGGAGTGGGCCCCCCGCAGCGGCGCCGAGCTGAAGCTGACCAAAGACACGTCGCTCATCGCCACCGCGACCTACAAGGTCTTCGACCGGACGCAAGGCGCTCTCCCCCTCCCGACCATCGTCGTCTGGACGGAGGAGGGCCGCGTCCTCCCGCGCTACTCGTACTCTTTCGGCCTGGTCTCGAAGAACGAGACGACGAACCGCTTCTCCGCCATCGCCACGGTGACGAGCGTCGACTCCCCGCTGCGCGTCGTCTTCAACGACGGCTTCGACCGCTTCTGGGATGGGTTGTACGTCGACTCCGGCGACGTCCGCCGCGATATCCGCCTCGCCTACCGCCACGACATCGGCAACAAGCTCGCGATCGACGTGTCATCGACCTTCGGCACCGCCACCCCCGCCACCGGCAACACCGCCGCGAAGGTCTACATCACCGGAGACCTGCAGTCGATCTTCTTCCCGACGGGCACTTCGCTGGCCGTCTCCTTCCGCGAGATTCAGCAACCCCAGGACAAGTCGACCGAGAGCTACGAGTCCGAGCGGGTGAACATCCGCATGGCCCAGTCCCTCCACCTCCCCATCGACGTCAAGCTCCTCCTCGGCATCGAAGTGGCCCGCGTGCAGAACTCCCCGTTCCTGCTCGACCCCATCGATCCGGACGGGACGTCGAAGAAGTACATCGGGGGGTTGGCGGTGAACTTCTAGCGAGCACGGAACCGCGCCTGCTCGCCCGGGACGGGCATCGTCCAGCCGATGCCGGCCGCGCCGCATACCGGCTGCTCCGGTTCGAGACCACCCTCGATCGCGCCCGTCTGCAGCATCCGCTCGACGAACCGCTTCGCCCTCGCCTCCGTGAGCAGCGCGACGAAGTGCCAGCGACCCTCGGATTTCGAGAAAAAGTCCTCGTAATGGGTGAGCAGGACATGCCGCGGCCGGATCGCGCGCAGCACCGCTTCGGGATATCCGTGCACGTGGTGGTACGACGCAATGGTGAGAATGGCCACGTCGTACGGCATGCCGTCCGGCGCAGGGACGCCGAGCGGAGCCTCCGGCGCGGAGTCGTTGTAGTAGAGACGGAAGGCGACGGCGCCGCGGGCGTCGAGGAGATCGACGACGTACGCGAACGTGTCGCCGCCGCAGAAATCGCGCAGCGCATGCGACTCGAAGCCGGAGATCCACGGCTCACGTACCTGGCAGCTCGAAATATTGCACGGCCAACGGCGCGAGCAGCACACTTGCGGCGCGTGATCGGATGCGACCGGCCGGATGCGCATCACCGCCGTTCCGCTGGTGTCGCGAATCGTGAACGGCTCATCCACGCGCACCGCGTGAACGCGCTCTCGCAGCGACGGATACGGCGCCAGCATGGCCACGCCGGTCGTGTTCGTGTAGATCGCCGCCGCCGTTGCGTGCTCGCTGGCGACGACCGGCACGTCGCCGAAATGGTCGTAATGCGAATGGCCGGTGACGATGGCGCGAACGCCGGCCAGCGGCAGGTCGCGAAGATGCGCCGCGATGCGCGCGCGGTCGTGGCGGAAGTTTCCGATCAGGTTGGCCAGCAGGGGCGGATTCGTGAAGAAGGGCCCGAACAGGACGGCGCTGCCGCGCCATCCTAGGAAGACGCCGCCGGTGCCGAGATAGCGGATATCCGCCTTGTCCGCGGCATCGCCGACCGAGTGAGCGCAAGGCGGATGCGCATAGTCGAACGGCTTGTGATCGGACGTCACGGCGCCGGGCATGACCGAGCTGCAACCCGTCGCGACTGCAGCGGCAACGATCAGCAGCAGAGCGTGGGCCCGCATGCCGCGTACTCTACGCTTCTCCGGCGGCAGCTCGAAGCTCGAGCCGATCGCCTGGCGGAACTGGACGATCGGGTGACGCGTGGCAGACGCTGTCGCCCCCAGTTACATGTTGCGGTCGTGACGTCTCGCCGTAATTGACAAAATCCGGAATGCTACCCATATTGTGGGGAACTCTTCAATACGGGAGGCATTCCGCATGGCGAACCCGAAGGACTTTCCCCAACTCCCGGACGCCGGAACGCGCGAGGAGCTCTCGCCGCTCGAGTGGCGCTACCTCTTCCTCGAGACCAGCGGGGAGGCGGTCCGGGATCTGAAGGTCTCGGAGGAGTTCCTCGAGGCGCAGAGGATCTCCGCAACCTCCGAGGCGAAGTCGAAGACCGTCGAGCCCCCGCAGTGGGCGCGGCGGCTGATCGCGGAGAAGGCCGGATACGCCGAGATCCTCCAGGAAGCCGCCAGTCGCTCGCTGAGGGCTCCGAGCGAAGAGACGCTGCGCGAAGTCTATTGGGTTCTTCGCGAGATCGGGCGCGATCCGAAGGGCGCGGAAGAGATCGCCAAAGTACTGACCCAGGAAAACCTCGACAAGATCCTCAGGTAGGAGGCTCGGATGTCCGTTTCAGGGATGGCGCAACTCTTCGCCGGCGCGAATCAGACCGGCGTCAACATCGTCGAGGTGACGGGCGCGTCGCAGCGTTATGAAAAGACGCGCGCGTCGGAGCTCATCAGCAACGGCCTGTGGAGACAGATCAGCTCCACGAGCGTCTTCGTTCCTCCGGCCGGAGCGACGTCGCTGATCTGCTTCGGCTTCCCGTTCGCTCCGGGTCTGTTGCCCGATTTCACCGGGCAGTTCGTGCAGTTCACGAATCTCGCGGGCTCGCCGGTGCTGAACCGGAACCTCTCGTCCTCCGCCTTCGACAACCAGACCGAAAGCGCGCTGCTGGTCAAGCAGGCGCGCGCGTTCGAGGTCCGCCTCTCCTTCCGCGCGCTGTTCCTCACCCAGTGGCGGACGGTCATCGATGCTCAATTGTCCGGAACGCAGGCCAGCCGCGACGGCGATCCCATCCTGACCTGGGAGATGTTCCCGGCGGCGATCAGCGGGCTCGATCCGTTGCTGAAATACCTCAAGATCACCCAGGGCCTCGACATCGCCATCGACGGATGGTGGGATTACAAGGCGTCGCTCACCTACTGGCTTCTTCTCTCGCTGGATTCGGGCGGGACACTACAAGGTTTCGTCGCGCGCCAGTCCTTCTGGGTGGAGAGCGGCATCAAACACAACGGCATCGTGGCGGCGCTGGCGCCGCAGGTATCGGCCGGCGCGGGCGTGTTGAACATCCAGCTCGCCTCGGCACTCTCGGCGGCGACTGCAGGTTTCACGTTCACCGATCTTTATTACATGCCGGGAAATCAGACTGGAGCACCCGCAACGGGAGTCATTACCGGATTCACGACCCAAGACGTCACGATCGTCCTGCAGCTCTGAGGGGGGGGGAGGAATCCGCCCCCACTAATGTCGGGCCGTCCGGCGTCGTGGATTCTCCGTCGACGTCGCGAGAACCGCCTCGCTGAGTGCCGCGCCGCATCGGTTCGTCACGCGCACCCAGTATCGTTTGCCCGAAACCGCGGCGACCGAGGCGCTGCCCGAGGCGACCGGCGAATGCGTGTCGCCGCTCTCGCCTTCGAACCAGTCGTAGGACAGCGGGAGCGCGCCGGTGGCGGAGACGCGGAGCGTCGGCGCGCCGGATGGTTGCGCGGCGATGACGGGCTTCGCGCAGTCGGGATCGGGAGGGCCTTGGTTCGCCCGGACGAACTCCAGCCACAACGCGCGCGCCTCGGCATCCGCGCGCACGGGCGGCGGCGCATCGAAGTAGTTCAGCAGTTGAGCATCGGTCTCGTCGCCTCGCAGCTCCCACGCATCGGCGAAGCCGAGGTAGTTGTGGGCGTTCCAGCCGTATCGAAGGGAGGCGGGGCGGGACGCGAAGCGCTCGCCCCCCGGGGGGCCGGGCCAAATCCACGGTGCGCCGGTGGCCCAGATGAAGCGGCCGTCCTCGTGGCCCGCGGGGTGATAACGGGTGGGGACCGGATCGGCGGCGCGGCGCGCGCGAAGGCGCGATACGCCGTGCGATCCGAATCCGCCCACCAGCAGCGCGCCTCGCGGATCGACGGCGACGAGCCACGGGTAATGCGGCGGTGTCGTTGCGTCGCGCCGGCCCCACCCCGTGGGATGCGGGTTCCAATGCTCACCGAACACGAAGCGGCTCGTGCCGCCATCGGGCGGAAGCCACGCGTAGATCTCGTTGAAGTGAGACCCGCCGTCGCCGTCGATCTCCTCGCCGACGGACTTGCACCAGTAGATTCCGTTGCGCGGACCGCTGTTGCCCCAGCGGTCGACGTCGAGCCACGCCCAGCCGCGATAGTCCTCTTCGAAATGCTGATGCACGTCGGCGAGCTTCACCGTCGCGCCGGTGGCGGGCGCGATGCGGCGGATCGAACCGTATCCGAGCTCCAGCAGGATGATGTTCCCGTTGCTGTCGACGCGGATGCATTGCGGCATGTAGATGTCGGGGTGCTGGCCGGTGAAGCTGCTCAGCGCGCGATTCGCATCCTGATCGAAGACATTGGTCGCGCCGCGCGCGCGAAGACGATCGGCCATGCCGGGACTTCCGAACAGCGTCGTCACCACGCCCTCGCGCGTGACTCTGCGGATGGCGTCGTTGTCCTGATCGGCGACGTACATCGCGTCGCTGACGGGATCGAAGACGATCGAGGCCGGACCGTGGAAACGCGCGGCATGTCCGTTGCCGTCGACGAATCCCGCGCTGTGATCCGGATCTCCGGCCAGTACGCTGACCCGCACGTGATCGAAGTCTTCGATCTCGATCTTCCAGACGCAGTGATCCTCGTATCCGACGACGTACCAGACGTTCTCCGCGCGCGGATCGATGGCCAGATCGAGAGGGGTGAAGAGCTCGCCGCGTCCGTCGATCCACCGGCCGCGCTTCTCCATCACGGAACGGACGGTTGCCAGCGGCTTCGAGCTCCAGACGGGGTCGCGTCCCGGTTTTACGCGCCAGCCTGCGACGGTGACGATCTCGCCGTCCGGCTGGAGATAGCGCGCCGGTCCGCCCGTCTCGACGAATGCGAATCCGCCGCGCGAGTCGATCTGTCCCGCGACGTAGGGACTCATCCAGCCGACGCCGCGCGGCCCGTCGCGGAACGGAAACTTCTCGTGCTGCGCATCGACGCGGAGCCCGCGGTGATCCTGACTGTGATTCGGATCGAGAGCGCGCGCGAACGGGATGCCGGGATGGGGCGGATCCTCCCACCAGAGTTGCGCGCCCGCCACGTAGTCGCCGTTCGGCGCGAGCTGTTCGAGATAGAGATCGGCTTCGTACGGCGGCGCGCTCCACGGCGTGACGCGCGGGCTCACGGGATGCCCGATCATCCGCCGCTGCCGCGAGTCGACGTAGACGGCGGCGGGACCGAAGTCGCCCTCCCCGTTGTAGCCGGTGACGCCGTTGATGATGGGAACGAGCGTGCTGACTTCGCGGCCGCGCGTCATGTGCAGGAAGGCGCGGTGCGGCTTGAACCGCGGCCGATCCGCGCCCCGCACTTCGACGCTGACGTCGTGAAAGCCGTCCGGCAGCGCGTCGAGCGCGGGATTGTCGATGCGCAGGGTGAACTCGAAATTCGTCGACGGCACGAGCCAGTCGGAGACCGGCACACCATGCACGGTGTAGCGAAGATCGATGCCGCTGTCCGCGGGCGCCAGCGTCTCCGCGGCCGACCGGCTGCCACGGAAGATGTTCACCTTCAGTGCTACCGAGTCGGACTCCGCGGCCGAGGCGTGATGGTGATGCAGGTGCATCCAGTGCGGATCCTCGGGCTCCAGACCGCCGGCCTTGAGAACTTCGATCGAGTACTCCGCGAAATGCAGCGGCCATTCATCGGCGCGCGCCGCGAACGCCAGAGCGAACAGGAGGAATGCCGCGCGACGCATGGGACAGTGATCAGCGTACGTCCGTCGCGGAGACTCGGGCGGTGACCGCAATCACGCGCGGACGAGGTCGAACGTCGTGGGCTACCGCTCCCCGCCCAACCCCGGCCGGATCTCCTCCATCAACTTCGCGAATCGCAGCGAGATCCCTTTCGTCACCACGATCTGCTTCAGGTAGTTGAGAGAGGTAACCGCGGCGGGGAGGCCGGAGATGGCGGTGGGAATGGAGGCCAGGCGCCCGGCGAGCTGGATCGTTTTGTCCGTCGCGGTGTACTCGGCGGAGAGGAGGTCGTTCCGAGTCTGGCCGTGGTAGGCGAGGATCAGGAGGTAGATATCGGCGATCAGCTCGCTGAAGCGCATCTCGCTGCCCCAGGCGAAGCATTCGGCCCGGCGCACCGACTCCAGGAACTCGGCGGGGGTCTCGCCTTTGCCCACCGTGTGCACCTTGGCCACGTGCTTGAGGGTGTGGGCGTCCGAGCCGCCGACCATCGAGACGCGGCGGCCGTGGCCCTGGACCGTGGTCAGCAGTTGCTGGACCATCTTGTTGTGGAACGAGGCCATCGCGCCGTTCAGCACCTCGAAGACGTCGAACATCTCCAGCAGCTCGGCGATGTAACGGGCCGCGACGTTCTTCATCCGGTAGTTCTGAAAGAGGTGGTTGATGCCGAAGAGGAGCTGCTGCTCCTTCATGTACGGGACGAGCTCCCGGATGTTCGGCCTCAGCCGTTGAATCTCCCGATGCTGCGCCTCGTCCAGGCCCCACACGCCGATGTGGATGCGCTGTCCCGTCTCCGGGAAATACGTTTCCACCTCTTCACCGATGAAGAAATCGGTCAGATCGGGATACTTGTTGAGGAGATAGACTGCGCCGTCGATCGAGTCGTGGTCGGTGAGGGTGACGAAGGACATCCCCCGTTCCTTCGCGATCCGGTAGACGTCCTCGGGAGCGTTGTAGCAGTCCCGGGTATTGGCGCGGCGGAAGTACTTGAAGACCGAGAAGCGGGAGTGGCAGTGCAGATCTGCTCGCTTCAAATCGGCAGGCACCACCGGCTCGCTCATCGAATGATTGTTCAACCTCGGGCCATTTTCTACAATTCGCGTGCCCGCGCAAACGGCGGCCGGCGATCGCCTCACACAACATGGCACAGTCTACTCGCGGAAAAACGACCAACATCAACTCGCCCGACTGGATGGACGTCGACGTCCCCAATCGGCTGCCGATCATCCCGCTCGTCTCCTCCGTCCTCTTCCCGGGCGGCGTGCTCTCCCTTCAGGTAGGCATCGACCGGAACGTCCGGCTGCTGAAAAGCCTACCTGATGACCAGAACCTGATCGCCGCCTTCTGCCAGAAGAGCGGCGACAAGGAGAACCCCCGCGCCGAGGACCTCTCCCACATCGGCGTCTTGGCCGCCATCGTCCAGCGCCTCCCCCTCTCCTCCGACCGCTATCAGCTCTTCCTCCAGGGGCGGCAGCGGGTGGAGCTCGTGCAGATGCTGCAGAACGAACCGTACTTCGAGGCCAAGGTGCGGGAGGTCATCCCCCGCCAGATCCCCAAGACCGTCAAGACCGACGCCCTGATGCAGAAGGCGATGTCGCTCTTCGAGAAGCTCGTGGAGAGCGACTCCAAGTACTCCAACGAGCTGCTGAACATCCTGCGCATGAACATCAACGAGGGGGCCGACACCTTCGCCGACCTCCTCTCCTCCTTCGTCAACTTCCCGCTGGAGGAGAAGCAGCTCCTGCTCGAGACGGTGAATCCGATCGAGCGCGTGGAGCTGCTCATCGATTACATCCAGCGCGACCTCGGCAAAGCCACGGTCGACCGCGAGCTGCAGCGCCAGATCCAGACCTCCATCGACCGCCGCGACCGGGAGAACTACCTGCGCGAGCAGCTCCGTGTGATCCAGGACGAGCTGGGCGACACGAACGCCGCCGAGCGGGAAGCCGATACGTACCGCGATCGGCTCGAGGCGCTGCCCATCGCCGACGAGCACAAAGGGACGCTCCGCCGCGAGGTGAACCGCCTCGGCCAGCTCTCGGCGTCGTCCTCCGACTACGCCGTGATCAAGGGCCATCTCGACACCGTCTTCCAGGTCCCCTGGACGGAGAAGACGGAGGACAAGCTCGATCTCGCCAAAGCCGAGGAATCGCTCGATGAGCGGCATTACGGGCTGGAGAAGGTCAAGGAGCGGATCATCGAGTACCTGGCGGTGCTCAAGCTGAAGGGCGACCTGAAGGGGCCGATCCTCTGCTTCACCGGGCCTCC
>DATEOX010000569.1:0-2237 GCA_035273585.1 Thermoanaerobaculia bacterium | reverse complement strand
GCTGCTGCAGAGCAGCGGCAACATCTTCCCCGAGAAAGAGCTCAAGGTGCTCGGACGGAAGGGCGCCGTCGGCGACATCTGTCTGCGCTTCTTCGACGCCGACGGCGGACCGGTGGAGTCAGACGTGAACCGTCGCGTCATCGGCATCACGCTCGAGCAGCTGCGCAACGTCGACCGCTCGGTCGGCGTGGCCGGCGGTGAGCGTAAGTACGAGGCGATCCGAGGCGCCGTCCTCGGCAAGTGGATCAACGTCCTCGTGACGGATCACGTGACCGCCGAACGGCTGGTCGCCGACGCAGCCAGCGCCGCATCCGCGCGCTAGCGGATCCCCCCTCGCAAGTCATTCGACGGACCGCCTTCGCCGCAGGAGCGAAGTCCCGGCGCACCCCCTTGACAGGAGCGCAGGACTCGCTACCGTGTTCGACTAGCCAATCGTTCTTGAATATCTATTCCTGAGGAGGAGAGCGATGCGAGGGTCGGAGTGGGAGAAACGGTGCCGCGCATGCTCGTAGCCGAGCCGCGCGCCGCGGCCGCCTACGCGGAAACGCGAAAGAGCATGCAGCAGTCCAGCCGCCCGGATCAGATCGCAGCGCTGGCCACTAGTGCTGCTGCAGTCCGCCGTGACATCGTCACGATGATCGACCGGGCGCAGCTGGGGCACATCGGCGGCGACCTTTCGGTCACTGACATCCTGGTCACGCTGTTCGATGGCGTTCTCAACGTCGACCCTGAGCATCCGGACCGGCCCGATCGCGACCGCTTCGTATTGAGCAAGGGGCACTGCGCCGCCGCGCTGTACGCGACGCTCGCCCATTGCGGCTTCTTCTCCCGCGAAGAGCTCACGACCTTCATGGCGCCGTTGTCGATGCTCAACGGGCATCCGGATCGCAAGAAGGTCCCTGGGGTAGAAACCAACACGGGTCCGCTCGGACACGGCTTCCCAGTGGCCGTCGGATGTGCGCTGGCAGCCAAGCTGAGCGGGGCCTCGTGGCGGACGGTCGTGGTCATGGGCGATGGCGAGATGCAGGAGGGAAGCAACTGGGAGGCCGCGATGACGGCGCCGCACTACGAGCTTGCCGGCATCACTGCCGTCGTGGACCGCAACCGCCTCCAGCAGGGCGCGCGCACCGAGGACACCAAGCGCCTGGACCCGTTCGCTCCCAAGTGGGAGAGCTTCGGCTGGGAGGTCCGCGAGATCGACGGGCACGACTACGGCGCCCTGCTCGACGCGTTCGCGCCCTCCAGCACCGGTAAGCCTGTCGCCGTGATCGCCAACACGATCAAGGGCAAGGGCGTCTCGTTCATCGAGGACCGCGTGGAGTGGCACCACAAGGTTCCCAACGCCGAGCAGGTGAAGGCCGCGCTCGAGGAGCTCTCGTGATGACAGCCCCACTGACCACCGACGCCCAAACCTACGACTGCCGGAAGGCGTTCGCCGAGGAGCTCATCGAGCTCGCGAGCGGGGACGACCGGATCGTGGCCGTCTGCAACGACTCCGTCGGCTCGAGCAATCTGGTCGCGTTTCGCGAGTCGTTCCCGGAGCGGCTCATCAACGTCGGCATCGCCGAGCAGGACCTCGTCGGCGTGGGCGCCGGCCTGGCCAACGGTGGCCTGATCCCGTTCGTATCGGCGGCGGCCCCCTTCCTCACCGGACGCGCCCTCGAGCAGATCAAGGCGGACGCCGCCTACAGCGACGTCCCGGTGATCCTCTGCGGCCAGAGCCCGGGCATGGCCTACGGCGAGCTCGGGCCGACGCATCACTCGATCGAGGACCTGTCGTGGACGCGGGCGATCGCCAACCTGAAGGTCGTCGTGCCCGCGGATCGCGCGCAGACGCGCGCCGCGGTGCGCTGGGCGGCGAGCGGCGCGGGACCGGTCTTCATGCGCATTCCGCGCTTCAAGGTTCCTGACGTCACGCCCGACGAGGCGCCGTTCGGCCCCGCCACCAGCCTCCGCCTCATCGACGGCGACGACGTGACCATCGTCGCCATCGGCACGATGGTCTCGCGCGCCCTCGACGCGGCCGCCCTCCTGCGCGAGCAGGGGATCGGCGCACGGGTCATCAACACCGCATTCGTCGACCCGCTCGACGGGGAGGCCGTCCTGGACGCCGCGCGCGAGACGCGCGCAATCGTCACGGCCGAGGAAGCGACCGTCAGCGGCGGGCTCGGCGCAGCAGTGGCCGCCCTCGTCGTCGAGCACCACCCCGTGCCGATGCGCATCCTCGGCATCCGCGG
>DATEOX010000568.1:0-2218 GCA_035273585.1 Thermoanaerobaculia bacterium | reverse complement strand
TGATCGCCATACTCGCTCCTTTCCATCGTGCCGACCCAGACGTGTCCCGCCGGGTCGATGATCATCCGCTCGATCTTCGGCAGCAGTTCCGCCCCCGCGCCGCCGTCCATCTGCACGCAGACGCGCGTCGCCGCCGCCTCGCTGTCGATTGTGACGACCGCCAGCTCGCTGCCGATGCGATAGACGACGCGCCGCGGCTCGTCCGCCTCGATGACGACGGCACCAGCGCCGAGCCACTGCGCGACGAGCGCGGTATCGGTCAGCGCGCGCCAGACGCGCTCGCGCGGGTGGGGGTAGCGGCGGTGCCAGGTGTGCTTCATGGTTGTTAGTTGTTAGTTGTTAGTTGTTGGTTGTTAGTAGGTTGTGCGGCCGGACGTCCGACTAACAACCAACAACCAACAACTACGACATATCGTCCAACACCCTCCCCAACCTCTCCAGCCTCCGCCCCCAGAACCGCCGGTAATGCCCGATCCAGTCGTCGATCTCGCGCAGCGGCTCGGGGTTCAGCGCATACCTGCGGTGCCTTCCCACCTTCTCCACGCGCACGAGGCCGGCGTCGCGCAGGACGCGCAGGTGCTGGGAGATGGCAGGCTGGGAGATGCGGAACGGCTCGGCGAGCTCGGTGGCGGAGAGCTCTTCCTCGCGCAACAGCTCGAGCACCGCGCGGCGGGTCGGATCGGCGACGGCGCGGAAGACGTCGCTGCTCGCCATGACGTTGGCCATGGCGGCCATTGTATAAGCGATTACTTATCCGTCAAAGGGATTCATCGGCGCTCGTCCCGTAGATCGCCGGCAGCGGGACGTCCAGCAGCCGCAGGTAGACGGAGAGCTGCCCGCGGTGATGATAGGAGTGGTTGAGCAGCACGTTGCGGAGGAAGTTCCGCATCGGCATCTCCCGCAGCAGCTCGCCGTTCTTCATGAACCGGAAGGGCCGCTGCATCGCCTCGTCGTCGAGCGCGCCCACGGCCGCCTTCACCGCGTCCAGGTTGCGCCGGTACTCGGCTACGATGTCATTCACGTTCTCCGGCGGCGGGTCCGGCCGCGCGCCCGTGAGATCGAACTCGCCCTCGGCGATGAACTTCACGGCCCGCGCCGGGATCCGGGCCAGATGCCACGCCAGACGCCCGAGGGTCATCGACTTCTCGTGCGGCGCCCACTGGAGCTTGTCGCCCGGCACCCGCTCGAGCATGCGCACCGTCGAGGCCCCTTCGGACTGCAACTCACCGACGATCATTCGCGATAACGACATGCGCGTACGATATCGCAAATGGCCACGTCGAAGATCGTCTGGACCAGCGACCCGGAGGAGGCGCGCCGCCTCCGCGACAGCGGCCGCCTCGAGTCGAAGCGCGATGCCGAGCCGGCCGCCCAGACCATCCGCATCGCGGTCGACCGCAAGCGCCGCGCCGGCAAAACGGTGACGGTCGCCAACGGCTTCGCCCACTCCGCCGAGACGCTGTCCAGGCTCGCCACGCAGCTCAAGAAACGCTGCGGCTCCGGCGGCACGGCGAAGGACAACGAGATCGAGATCCAGGGCGATCACGCGGAGACGGTGGCGGCGGAGCTGATGAAGATGGGGTATCGGGTGAAGAGGGTGTAGCGCGTCATCCTGAGGCGCGAAGACGGCGAAGGATCCGTACCTTCATGCGCGGCGCGAGATCGGTACGGATTCTTCGCCGTCTTCGCGGCTCAGAATGACACCGGCAACTCCCCCGGCGGAAACCCGAACCCGAGGCGGATCGCCGCGTACTCCGGGTCCGTCGCGCCGTCGCTCGTGCGGATGGTCAGCGGCGGCTCGATGAACGTCCGCCCTCGCATCGACTCCGGCAGATCCTCGGCGCGCATGGCGGCGAAGAGGGCGATCAGCGGCGGCTCTCCTTCCTTGAAGACGATGTCGCGCCGCCGGACAAGCGACAGCTCGTTCGTCACCAGCGCCTCCTCGGCGCGCGCAACCTGGCCGGCGGGAAAGACG
The DNA here is from genome assembly GCA_035273585.1 of Thermoanaerobaculia bacterium. Classification (GTDB taxonomy): domain Bacteria; phylum Acidobacteriota; class Thermoanaerobaculia; order Gp7-AA8; family Gp7-AA8; genus JAFAVZ01. Next base: position 243 of record DATEOX010000568.1, on the reverse strand, counting down.
AACGCGAACACGCCGCCCGGCGCGAGGATGCGCACCGCGGTCCGCGCGTAGTCGGCGACCGTGCCCCGCACTTCGATGCGCGCCGGCACCGCCTGCGGGTGCTCGGCCTCGACGGCAGTGCCGGGTGGAAAGTACGGAGGCGATCCGAGGACGAGGTCGAACGGCGGCTCGTCGCGCAGGAGGTCGGGGTCGCGGAGGTCGCCGTGATGGAGCGTGAAGCGCGACTCGAGGCCGTTGTAGCGG
>DATEOX010000567.1:0-3834 GCA_035273585.1 Thermoanaerobaculia bacterium | reverse complement strand
TTCCTCCTCCCGCCGGCTTTTGATACGCTTGCCTGTCTCTACGCGCATGAACCTTTACGTCGTTCTCGCCATCGCCCTCGGCGCCATCTCCGGCGTGACGCAGCCGCCTTCCGCCAGCAGCGGACGCTCGGCCGTCGTGGCCGCGGACGTGCGCGCGGTCGAGCGCCAGGCGGACGCGGCGGAGACGCACGAGGCAAAAGCGAGCGAGCCGGGCGTCGAGCAGAAGCCGACGGCACGCGCGACGAAGACCACCCCGCTGGCCGGCGCGGCCACCCCTCGCGCCCCTGCAACGACCCGTTGAGCATCCGCTTCCGTCGGTGTCGTTGTTGCTGGAGGATTTCCCATGATCGATAAAGTCTTGACCACCATCTTCGGCTCGAAGCACGAGCGGGATGTGAAGAAAATGATCCCCATCGTCCAGAAGATCAACGCTCTGGAGCCGGAGATCAGCATCCTTTCGGACGACGGCCTGCGGGCCAAGACGGCGGAGTTCCGCGACCGCCTCCGCCCCGCCGTCGAGGCCGTGGACGCCGCCAAGCGCGAGATCCCGCGTGACGAGCTCACGCTGAAGGCCGCGAAGGAAGACCTGCAAGCGGCGCTGGACGACATCCTCCCGGAGGCCTTCGCCGTCTGCCGCGAGGCGGGCAAGCGCGTCCTCAACATGCGCCATTTCGACGTCCAGCTCATGGGCGGCATCGTCCTCCACCGCGGCAAGATCTCGGAGATGAAGACCGGCGAAGGGAAGACGCTCGTCGCCACGCTGCCGGTTTACCTCAACGCCCTGACCGGCCGCGGCGTGCACGTCGTCACCGTCAACGACTACCTCGCCCGCCGCGACTCCGAGTGGATGGGCCGCCTCTACAAGTTCCTCGGGCTGACCGTCGGCGTCATCCAGAACCAGCACGGCGACCGCGAGCGGCAGGTGGCCTACCGCTGCGACGTTACGTACGGCACGAACAACGAGTACGGCTTCGACTACCTCCGGGACAACATGAAGTTCGACCTCGAGCAGATGGTGCAGCGCGACCACGTGTTCGCCATCGTCGACGAGGTCGACTCGATCCTGATCGACGAGGCCCGCACGCCGCTCATCATCAGCGGCCCGTCCGAGGAGTCGGTGGACAAGTACTACGTCGCCGACCGGATGATCCCCAAGCTCCTCCCCGAGACCGACTTCCAGGTCGATGAGAAGCAGCACACGGCCGTCCTCACCGAGGATGGCGTGCTGCACGCCGAGAAGCTGCTCGGCGGCATCGAGCTGTACGACCCGGCGAACATGGACATGCTCCACGCCGTGCAGCAGGCCGTGCGCGCCCACGCGCTGTACAAGAACGACGTCGAGTACGTGGTCAAGGACGGCGAGGTCATCATCGTCGACGAGTTCACCGGGCGGCTGATGCCGGGCCGCCGCTGGTCGGACGGGCTGCATCAGGCGGTGGAGGCGAAGGAAGGCGTCAAGATCGAGAGCGAGAACCAGACGCTGGCCACCATCACGTTCCAGAACTACTTCCGGATGTACGAGAAGCTGGCCGGCATGACCGGCACGGCCGACACCGAGGCGGCGGAGTTCGACAAGATCTACAAGCTCGAGGTGGTGGTCATCCCGCCCAACCGGCCGATGATCCGCAAGGACATGGCCGACCTCGTCTACCGCACGGAGCGGGAGAAGTTCGAAGCCATCGTGGCCGAGGTGAAGGAGCGGCACGAGCTCGGGCAGCCGGCGCTCGTCGGGACCATCTCCATCGAAAAGTCGGAGGCGCTCTCCTCGGCCCTCAAGCGCAGCGGCGTGCCGCACGTCGTGCTCAACGCGAAGTACCACGAGCGCGAGGCGGAGATCGTCGCGCAGGCCGGGCGGAAGGGGGCGGTGACGATCGCCACGAACATGGCCGGCCGCGGCACGGACATCCTCCTCGGCGGCAACCCGGAGTTCGAGTCGGCGAAGAAGACGAAGGACATCGCCGACATCGAGCAGCGCAAGGCCATCGAGCAGGACATCCACTCGCAGTGGAAGTACGACCACGAGGAAGTGGTCAGCCTCGGCGGGCTGCACATCATCGGCACGGAGCGCCACGAGTCGCGCCGCATCGACAACCAGCTCCGCGGCCGCTCCGGCCGCCAGGGCGATCCCGGCTCGTCGCGGTTTTACCTCTCGCTCGAAGACGACCTGATGCGCATCTTCGGCTCCGACCGCATCTCCGGGCTGATGCAGCGCCTGGGGATGGAGGAAGGGGTGCCGATCGAGCACGGCATGGTCACGCGGGCCATCGAGCGCGCCCAGAAGCAGGTGGAAGGGCGCAACTTCGAGGCCCGCAAGCACCTGCTCGAGTACGACGACGTGATGAACAAGCAGCGCGAGTCGGTCTACACGCTGCGCCGATCCATCCTGGAAGGGCGGGAGGGGAAGGAGTACATCCTCAACGCCGCGGACGACATCGTCGACTTCATCGTCGACACGCACGTGCCGGACGACGGCCGTGAGCATCCGGACGAGGCGGAGCTCAACGCGGAGCTGTTCGACTACTTCGGCATCACCCTCGAGTCGGCCGGCGTCGACGTCAACGCCATGCGCAAGGAAGAGGTGAAGGAGCGCCTGCGCGAGGCGGTCAACGAGCGATACGAGCAGAAGGAGAAGGCGGTCGGCCCGGAGGTCATGCGCCTCCACGAGCGGTACCTGCTGCTGCAGGTCATCGATCAGCAGTGGAAGGACCACCTGCTGATGCTCGACCACCTGAAGGAAGGCATTGGCCTGCGCGGCTACGGCCAGCGCGACCCGCTCATCGAGTACAAGAAGGAGTCGTTCGACCTCTTCCAGGAAATGATGGAGCGCGTCCAGGACCGCGTGGTGAAGTACCTCTGGAAGATGGACGTGGTGGTGGAGCGCGAGGGCGAGTCCCGCACGGGCGGCCGCGACTCCGAGACGGCGCGCATCGAGCGGATGCTGCCCCAGGCGCCGAAGCAGCAGCTCACGTTCTCCGGCGCTCCGAAGGAAGCGCCGTCGCCCGTCAAGCGCCAGCAGGGGAAGGTGGGGCGGAATGATCCCTGCCCCTGCGGCTCTGGCAAGAAGTACAAGAAGTGCCACGGCACGGCGGCGTGACGGCGATGCTCCAAGCCATCCGCGACCTTTACCGCCACATGCAATGGGCCGATGCGTCGGTATGGCGGGCGGTGCTCGCCACCCCCGCCGCCGCGGAGGACGCCGCGCTGCGCGAGAAGTTGCATCACATCCACACCGTGCAGCGCGGTTTCTTCACCGTCTGGAACGGCAGCAAGCCGGAGTGGCGGAAGGTGGAGAGCTTCGGCGAGAACCGCGAGCTGATGGACTGGAGCCGCGCGTACTATGCCGAGCTCGAGCCGTTTCTCGAAACGCTGAGCGAAGACCGCCTGGACGGCGAGATGAACATGCCGTGGGCGCGGCATTTCATGCCCGAGGCGGCGTCTACGTCGTTTCGCGACACGCTCCTGCAGGCGGCCATGCACTCCGGCTATCACCGCGGCCAGGTGAACACGCGCATCCGCGAGTTGGGCGGCGAGCCGCCGAACGTGGACTACATCATGTGGTGCTGGCAGGGGCGGCCGCGGCCGAGCTGGCCATGACCGCATCCGCGGTGGGGATGGCAGCGCCGATCAACGTCAACGTCGCAACGGGGGAGAATCGGGCGACGGTTCGCTTCCGGAAGCGGGGTTGACCGGCTCGCCGCGCAACTGCGCGACCTGCCGCAGCAGCTCGGCGACTGTCTTCTTGAGCTGCCGCACCTCGGCCCGGGCCGCTTCCTTCTCCAGCATCGCGTCGCCGAGGTCGGACTCGTGATCGCTGGCCAGGTGCTCGACGATCTC
>DATEOX010000566.1:0-2185 GCA_035273585.1 Thermoanaerobaculia bacterium | reverse complement strand
TGATCGAGATCGAGATCGATCCCGGCCATGCCTTCGACTACCTCGGCAAGTACCTCGGCCAGGGCACGCGCGAGATCTGCCCGGCGCACATCCCGGACGACCTCCGCGACGAGGCCCAGCGCACCGCCCTCGCTGCCCACGCCGCCCTCGGATGCGAAGGCTACTCGCGCACGGACCTCATCGCCGCCGAGGACGGCGTCTACTTTCTCGAGCTGAATACGCTGCCCGGGCTCACCAGCAGCTCGCTGGTGCCGCAGCAGCTCCGCGAGGCGGGCATCGACTTCCGCCACTTCCTCGAGCGGCAGTTGGAGCTGGCGCGGGCGCGGGTCAGTCCTTCGTTGTCGCGGGCGTAGTCGGGTTGAGCACCGTGATCCGCCCCTCCACCTTCGGGTCGAGCGGCTGGGGCATCTTCTGCAGCGTGGGGATGATGATGTCGCGGATCGGCTTCGACTGGTCCACCTTCACGTTCTCGGGCGACACGCCGGCCAGCAAGCTGCTCAGCCCTTCGCCTCCCGCGGCGAGAAAGTCGGGCATGGCCACGCGGTACGTTGCATTCGGGTCGACGCTGATCTCCGTCACGCGGTCGCCTTTCGGCCGCGAGCCGTCGACCGTATAGCGCAGGCCGCTGACCTGCAGGATGCCGGTGTCACCGCTGGACATGATGCGCACCATCTCGCGCAGTTGCGCGCCGGTCATCGTGACCACCGCCGGATAGTTGTCGAACGGGCTGACCTCGAAGATGTCGCTGTAGACGAGATCGCCCTGGCGCAGGTCGGTGCGGATGCCGCCCGAGTTGAACACCGCGATGTCGGCGCCGGTGGCCATGCGCAGCGCGTCGGTGATCAGATTGCCCAGCGGCGCCTCGCGATAGCGGTTGCGCTTGATGGGCGCCGCAGCGGTGACGTGCAGCGGCTCGTTGCGGATCGTCGCCACCTTTTCCATGTACGGCTGGAACAGCGCGGCGATCTGCGGGTCCGCCTCGATCGTCCGGCCGTGGAACAGGCGTGGAACGAGCGTCGCGTCCTTCGCCGCGGCGCGAGCGTCGCAGCGCTCCGTGCCGCTGTACACCTGCTCGCAGATCGAGGTATGCGGCCGCGGCTCGGATTTCACCACTTTGTGCGCGGCCGGATCGATCCAGAGGTCGAGCGAGGAGAACTCGTTGCTGTAGGCCAGCGCCTGCATGGCCGGCACGCCGTTGATGATTTGCCGCATCTGCTGATGCGTGTGGCCGGCAAAGTACGCGTCGATCGTCCCGGCCGGCATCGCCTGCAGGAACTTCATCGCCTCGTGGTCGGTCTCGCAACTGGCGACGTCATTCGGGTCGTTCATGTCGCTGCACCGGCCGCCCATGTGCGCGATCACGATCACCGCGTCGGCGCCGCGCTTGCGCAGGTCCGCCGCCTCGCGAACCGCCGCCGCGACCGGATCGCCGAAGTTCAGGCTGACGACGTTCGCCGCCATGGTCACGGCCGGCGTCGTGGGCGTCGAGAGACCGATGATGCCCACCTTCACGCCGCCTGCATCGACCATCACGGAGCGCCGCACCCAGGAGGGCGTCTGCCCGGTGGCCTTCTCCGTGGTGTTCGCGGAGAGGAAGGCGAACTTCGCCTCGCTCACGCGCTGCTTCAGCGCGCCGAGAGGATCGTCGCCCGGCTTCTGCGCGACGGGCGCGGGGCCGACCGGGCCGAAATCGAACTCGTGGTTGCCGATGGCCGCCGCGGCGTAGCCGAGCGCGTTGTAGCCGCGTACCACCGGCTCCCCTTCGAAGACGTTCGACTCGAGCGTGCCTTGAAAGAGGTCACCCGAGTCGACCAGCACGACCCGCCCCGGGTCTTCGGCGCGCAAGGCATCGACATATGACTTGAAGATGGCCAGGCCGCCGGTGCGACCGCTCGAGGCCGGGTGGCCGGCGAACCAGCCGTGGACGTCCGTCGTGCCGACGACCACCACGTGCACCGGCTGCGGCGGCGCGACCGCCGGCGGAGGGGTGAGGTGGCAGCCGACGGTGAGCAGGAAGAGAAGGAGGCCGAGGCCGCGTTTCATGGCCCGGCATTATAAGGAGACGCTTGCTCTATCACTTCGGCGCGAACGCCGTCGCCGTCGTGCATTTCGCGTTCATCATCTTCGTGATCGCGGGGGGCCTGCTCGTCCTTCGCTGGCCGAAGCTGGCCTGGCTGCACCTGCC
>DATEOX010000565.1:0-4521 GCA_035273585.1 Thermoanaerobaculia bacterium | reverse complement strand
TCGCCCGACCGCACCGTGCTCGCCGCGGAGTGGCTGGGCGGGAAGAGCGGCATGGGCTTCGCGCCCGCGGGCTTCGTGCAGATGGACTTTCACGCCGGCTACGCCCTGCTCTCGCACAAGCGCGGCCGCAACCGCTTCTCGGCGCGGTTCGACGTCTTCGCCACCATCGACCGCGACCACTCCATCGCCGAGGTGAACACGGAGCACGGACGCGCATGGCTGTTCGCCTGGCTGTTCGATGTGACCCCGCACTGGCGCGCCGGCGCCGAGTTCCTGCAGGTCACCGGCACGCGCGCCGACCGCCCGTCGCTCGATGACCGCAGTGTGGCGGTGGAGGTGCGGTACTCGCTCAGGTGAGCGGGCGTCCCGCTCACCTACGCCCGCAGCGGCAGACTGCGCAACCTCTTCCCCGTCAACGCGAACACCGCGTTCGCCACGGCCGGCGCGAGTGGCGGCAGTCCCGGCTCACCAGTGCCGGTGGGCGGGGCGGTGCTCGGGATGATGTGCACCTCGACGACGGGCATCTCGCTGATGCGCAGCAGCGGGTAGTCGTGAAAGTTCGACTGCGCGACTTTGCCGCCGTCGATCGTGATCTCGCCGTCGAGCGCCGCGGTCAGGCCGTAGACGATGCCGCCCTCCACCTGCGCGGCGATGCCGTCGGGATTGACCGGCGTTCCGCAGTCGATGGCGGCTACGACGCGGTGCACGCGCGGGCGGCCGTCCTCCATCGACACCTCCACCACCTCCGCGGCATACGAGAGGAACGACCACCACGCCGCGAAGCCGCGGGCGCGGCCAGCGGGCGGGCGCGAGGTCCAGCCGGATTTGTCGCGCGCCACCTCGATCACCTTGCGCAGGCGGTCGGCGGAGAACGGGTAGTCCTTCTGCCGCTCCTCCGCCGGCACCACGACCTTGCCGGCCGGCAGCATGGCCAGGCGGAACTCGATCGGATCGCGGCCCGCCTCGCGGGCGAGCTCGTCGAGGAACGAATGGACGACGAATGCGTTGCCGGAGTTCTCCACCGAGCGCCACCAGCCGCGCGGCACCGACGACTGCGCGTGCGCGTACTCGAGGCGGAAGGCCGGGATGAGATGCCGGAGGTCGTCGATGCCGCCGATCTCGCTGCCGGTCGGGTCGTTCTCGCCGAAATACGCATCGATCGACGGCGACGACATCCGGTGATGCCACGCCGTGAGATTGCCGTTCGCATCGAGGCCGCCGCTCATCCGATGGACACTCGGCGGGCGGTAAAAGTCGTGCTGCATGTCGTCCTCGCGCGTCCACTGCACGTGCACCGGCTTGCCCACGGCCTTGGAGAGCATCACCGCCTCGAGGCCGAAGTCCGGATTGGCGCGCCGGCCGAAGCCGCCGCCGAGGAGCGTGACGTGTACCTTCACCTTCTCGGGGGCGACGCCCGTCGCCTTCGCCGCCGCGCCGCCGATCCAGTCCGGGAACTGCGTCGGCGACCAGATCTCGACGCCGTCGCTGGTGACGCTCGCCGTGGCGTTCATCGGCTCCATGCAGGCGTGGGCGAGGTACGGCACCTCATAGCGCGCCTCGTGCCGCCGCGCGGCCGAGGCGAGGGCCGCGTCGACGTCGCCCGCCTCGTGCGTCTTCTTCGCCGAGCCGCTCGTGATCAGCTCGTCCATGCGCGTGCGCAGCGCGTCGGTCGTCTCCGTCTGCGCCCGCCCGCCGTCCCAGGTGATCTCCAGCGCGTCGCGGCCTTTCATCGCCGCCCACGTCGAATCCGCGACGACGCCGACCCCCGCCCACGGCAGGTCGGTCCCGATCGAATCGATCTTGATCACCTCCCGCACGCCGGGCACCTGCTTTGCCTTCGTGGCGTCGAACTTCGTCACCGTGCCGTCGAACACCGGCGAGCGGGCCACGACCGCGTAGAGCATCCCCGGCACCTTGACGTCGATGCCGTACTGGCTGCGGCCGACGACGAGATCGGGCGTATCGAGCCGGTCCGCCTTCTTCCCGATGATGGTGAACTTCGCCGGCTCCTTGAGTGCCACGTCCTTCGGCACCGCGAGCTTCGCCGCCTCTTCGGCCAGTTCGCCGTACGTCGCCTTGTGCGCGCCGTGCGTGACGACGCCCTTCGCCACGGCGATCTCCTTCGCCTCGACGCCCCACTTCGCCGCCGCGGCGCCGACGAGCATGGCCCGCGCGGTGGCGCCCGCGGTGCGCAGCGGCTTCCACATCGTCCGGATGCTGCCGCTCCCGCCCGTCCCCTGCCGCCCGAACTGTTTGCCCAGATCCGCCTGGCGGATGCGCACCCGCTTCCAGTCCGCATCCAGCTCCTCGGCGACGATCATCGGGAGCGACGTGCGCACCCCCTGGCCCATGTCCGACCTCGACACGTACACGGTGACCAGGCCGTCGGTATCGACGACGACGAACGCGCCGAGCGGATGCTCCGCCGCCGGGCCGGCGTCCTTCTTCTTTCCGTTCGCCAGCGGCACGGCCACGCCAAGGACGAGCCCCGCGCCGGCGACGGAGGCGAGCTTCACGAAGCTGCGGCGATCGAGCTTGATGATGTTCATGACTGCACCTCAGATGGCGATTGGTCCGCGGCGCGATGGATGGCCCGGCGGATGCGCTGGTAGGTGCCGCAGCGGCAGAGGTTCCCGTTCATCGCCTCGTCGATGTCGGCATCGCTCGGCTTGCGGTTCTTCATCAGCAGCGCGGCGGCGGACATGATCTGGCCCGCCTGGCAGTAGCCGCACTGCGGCACGTTCTCCGCGATCCACGCCTTCTGCAGCGGATGCGAGCCGTCCGGCGAGAGGCCCTCGATCGTCGTGATCTTCTTCCCCGCGACGTCCGCCAGCGCGGTGCTGCAGGAGCGGATCGGCTCCCCGTTCGCGAGCACGGTGCAGGCGCCGCACAGCCCCATGCCGCAGCCGAACTTCGTGCCGGTCATGGTCAGCTCGTCGCGCAGGATCCAGAGCAGCGGCGTGTCCGGGGCGGCGCTGACGGTCGCCGGTTTTCCGTTGATGGTGAGGCGAGTAGGCATGACGACCTCCGGAACTATGTGTACCTGATAAATCGGTGAACGGATGTAAAAAGCGCCACCCCGCGTGGTAAGGTCAGCCGTCGTGTTCGTCCCCGGTCTGATCACATTTCTGGTCCTGGTGCTCACACCTGTCCACGGGGAGGCGTCGGTGAAGTCGTATCCGAAGGTTGCCAAAGCAGCGAGCCACGAGCGGATCCTGATCGTCGCGCCGCACATCGACGACGAGGCGATCGGCGCGGGCGGCTACGCCACGGACGCCATCGCCGCCGGCGCCGAGGTCTACGTGGTCTTCATCACCGCTGGCGATTGCAACCGCTTCTCGGCCCGCATCCTCCACCGCACCCTCGACCCGACCGCATTGAACTATCTCTCCGTCGGCCGCACGCGCATCGCCGAGGCGAAATCGGCCATGAAGCTCCTCGGCGTGCCCGACGACCGCTTCTTCATCCTCGGCTATCCGGACCGCGGCCTGAAGACGATCCTCGACAACCGCGAGTCGGTGATCCTCTCCCGCGGCACGCAGCAGCGCGCGGTGCCGTACGAGGATGCGATGACGCCCGGCGCGACGTACAGCTTCGGAAGCCTGATGGCGGACATGGAGCGGGTCATGGCCCAGGTGCAGCCGACGACGGTCATCGCGCCGGTGCCGTTCGACCTCCATCCCGATCACAGCGCCGCGGCGGAGATCACCGACCTGGCCATCGACGACCTCGGTTTCCAGCCGCAGCGCCTCGGCTACCTCATTCACGTCAGCCGCATCCCGAAGTCGTTCGTCTGGATGCCTCGCCGCGCGCTCGCCCCGCCGCCCCGCATGCGGACGCTGACCTGGGCCACGTACCCGCTCACCGCCGCCGTGCAGCGCAAGAAGGACGCGCTGCTGCAGACCTACAAGAGCCAGCGCCCGTACGTCTTCCTGCTCCGCAACGCGTACGTCCGGAGCAACGAGCTGTTCTTCACCTACGACGCACCGTCGTTCGTCGGGGCGCCGATGCCCGGCGCATCGATGGCGCGCCTGCCGATCGCGCGATAGGCCATGCCGCCGCTGTATCACCTGCTGAAGCTGATCCACGTCTTCGCGGTGATCATCTTCCTTGGCAACATCATCACGGGTCTCTTCTGGAAGATGCACGCCGATCAGACGAAGGACCGCTCGATCATCACCCACGCGCTGCGCGGCCTGATCCGCGCCGACCGCTGGTTCACCGTGCCGGGCGTGGTGGTGATCACCGCCGCCGGCATCTTCGCCGCGGTGCAGGCCGGCCTGCCGCTGATCCGCACCGGCTGGATCCTCTGGTCGATCGTCCTCTTCTCCCTCTCCGGCGTCGCCTTCGCCTGGAAGGTCGGACCGCTGCAGAAGCAGATGCTGCGCATGGCGGAGAGCGGCGAGATCGACTGGACCGCCTACCGCGCGAAGTCGCTGGAATGGGAGCTGTGGGGCCTCTTCGCCACCGTGACGCCGGGGGCGGCGGTGGTGCTGATGACCATGAAGCCGGCGCTCTGAG
>DATEOX010000564.1:0-3156 GCA_035273585.1 Thermoanaerobaculia bacterium | reverse complement strand
CAGCAGTCGGAGCGCGCGTACGTGTCGCGGATGATCTCCAGCGCGCGCGGCGTGGCCAGCCGGTCGTCGCCGTCGACGACCACGATGACGTCCTCCGGATCGCTGCCTGAGCGGCGGATGCCGTGCACGAGGTTGTGCATCGCGTAGCGGCGCTCCCCGTTGGCCACGACGTCGAAGCGCGGGTCGCCGTCCGCCGCGTCGAGCGCGCGGGCGAGCGTCGCATCGCCGCACGGATCGATGGTCACGTGAACGGTGTAGTCGTCGATGCTCTGCGCGCGGATGGAGTCGATGCAGCGCCCGATGTACGCCTCGGCCGCCCCGCAGTTGGTGATGATGCGGAACGTCACGCGCTCACCCCCGCCCGGACGCGCCCCATCACCTCGGCGCCGAAAATGCGCATCTCATCCAGCTTCGGCGTGCCGGCCAGGATGCACTGCGCAACGCCGGCCGCGCGGTAGGCGAGCAGCGCGTCCGCCACCTCGTCGTACGAGCCGACGATGGCCACCGACATCGCGCCGTACGCGCGCACGGCGCCTTTCCAGAGCCACGGCAGCGGCCACTCGTCGGCGGCCCGCGCATACGCGCCGCGGATCATCTGCGAGTCGCTGCGATCGACGTGCACGCGCTGCCGCGCCGGCGCATCCACCGGCGCCGACGTGCGGAAGCTCTCCGCCGCCTCCAGCGCCTCGGCGCGCGTCCGGCGGGCGATGACCGAGGCGCGGATACCCGCCTCTTTGCCGGCGGCGAGGATCGGCGCGACCTGCGCGGCGATGCGCGCCGGCACGTCGACCGGCATCAGGCTGCAGTCCGCATGCTTCCGCGCCACGGCGAGGGCGGCGGGCGAGGAGCCGCCGACGTAGATCTCCGGCGCCTGGCGGCCATCGTGGGCGCGGAACGGCGTCTTCACCGCGGCTTTTGAGATGCGGTACCAGCGGCCGTCGAAATCGTGCTCGCCCCCGCGCCATAGATTGCGCGCGATGGTCAGGAATTCGTCGGTGCGCTCCCACCGCTCGTCGTGCTCCGCCCAGTCGCCGTAGCGGCGCTGCTCGTCGGGAGTCGAGCCGGCGACGACGTTCAGCGCGAAACGGCCGCCGATCAGCGTCGAAAGCGTATTGAGCTGCTGCACGAACATCGTCGGCGCGGTGAGGCCGGAGCGGCAGGCGATGATGAAGCGCATGCGCGTGGTGGCCATGCCCAGGGCCGCGGCGAGGAGGAGCGGGTCGGCCTTGTCGATGCCGAAGTCGATGAGGAGGGAGTCGAAGCCGAGCGCCTCCGCCTCGCGGCAGAAGGGGATCTGTCGCGCCAGGTCGGGCAGCGAGCAATCGCCGAGCGGGCTCGGCGGATCGCTCCCGTGCGGCAGCCGCCAGTGGATGCGCATCGCTCAATGAGAAGACGACCGACGGCTGTTCGATGTGCCCCGCATTTAAGGTACCCTTACCGCCTAATGTACAAAGTGGAGAACCACGTCGGCCGGCTCGTGGAAGTGAAGCTCGCCTCCCCCCTCGGGGTCGAGGACGTCCAGCAGTTCGTCCAGGCCATGATGGCCGTCATGCAGAAGATCCCCGGCGGCAGGTACGTGGGCGTGGTCGACATGCTCGAGGCCCACGTCTTCCCCGCCGCCATCGCGGACAAGCTCAGCCAGCTCCTCTCCGGCGCCTCCACGCACGTCGAGCGGTCGGCCCTTCTGATCGGCGACAGCGCCGTCTTCGGCCTCCAGGTCGAGCGCGTCATCCGTGACGCGAACAACCCCAACCGCCGCGTCTTCCGCAACCCACGCGAGCTGGTCTCGTGGCTGAGCGAGGTGCTGGCGCCCGCCGAGCGGGCGCGCCTGGAGCGCTTCGTCGAGCACCTCGGGGCGCCGGCGGCGCGGGGGTAGACTGGCGACGTGCTACGCTCTCCCGCATGAAAAAGAGCTTCACAGCCGTCGTGGAGCGCGACGCGCAAACCGGCCTGTACGTCGGCTTCGTACCCGGCTTCCCTGGTGCGCATACGCAAGCCGAATCGCTCGATGAGCTCAATGTGAACCTGCGGGAAGTCGTCGAGATGCTCCTCGAGGATGGCGACCCGAACGTCGAGGCGGAGTTCGTCGGGACGCAGCTCGTCGAAGTGAGCTGACGTGGTCAAGATCCCGGTCCTGAAACCGCGCGAAGTGATCTCAGCGATCGAACAGCTTGGCTTCGTGGAGGTTCGCCAACGCGGCTCGCACAAGCAGTTCCGCCACACCGACGGCCGAGTGACCACGGTCCCGGATCATCGTGGACGCGACATATCGCCGAACCTCTTGCGCAAGATCCTCGAGGACATCCGCGTCAAGCCGGAAGACTTCCTGAAACTCATCTGAATTGTCAGCCCGCGGCCGTCGACGAAAACCGTTGTCGGTTGTCGGTCATCAGTTGTCGGTGGCCGCACTGACCACTGACGACCGACAACGCCTTTCATCCTTGACTCGGCGCGTATTTAACCATATGGTTTACTACGCGAAATGGACCACCTCTCCACCACCCTCGCCGCCCTCGCCGATCCGACGCGGCGGGCGATCCTGGCGCGGCTCGTCTCGGGCGACGCTTCCGTCACCGCGCTCGCGGAGCCGTTCGACATGAGCCTGCCCGCCGTCTCGAAGCACCTCAAGGTGCTCGAGCGGGCCGGGCTCATCGCGCGGGGACGGGACGCGCAGTGGCGGCCGTGCCGGCTGAACGCGGCGCCGCTCGAAGAGGTCGCGGAGTGGGTGGAGCAATACCGCATCCACTGGGAGCAGAGGCTCGACCGCCTCGACGACTATCTGCGCACATTGCAAAGCAAGGAGAAGAAGAAGCATGGCCGTAGACAACGACGACGCAAGTAGGGAACTGGTCATCACCCGCCTGTTCGACGCGCCGCGCGAGCTGGTGTTCGAGGTCTGGACCGACCCGCGGCACATCGGGCATTGGTGGGGGCCGCGCGGCTTCACCACGACCACGCACGAGATGAACGTCCGCCCGGGCGGCGTCTGGCGCCTGACCATGCACGGCCCGGACGGCACCGACTATCCGAACCGCATCATGTACCGCGACATCGTGCCGGGCGCGCGGCTGGCCTACCTTCACGACTCCGGTGTCGACAACGATCCGCGAGGGTTCGAGGTGACGGTCACGTTCGCGCCGGCCGGGGCCGGGCGGA
>DATEOX010000563.1:0-10028 GCA_035273585.1 Thermoanaerobaculia bacterium | reverse complement strand
GCACCTTCTCCCCGCCGCGCGGGGAGAAGGCTCGGTAAGGGTGAGGGGAACCTCGCGGCCTCGGCAGTTCTCTTGCACCAAGCCGCCGCAATGCTGAAACCCCGCAACCTCGGCGCGTACCGCGACTTGCTCGTCCTCTTCACCAAGTACGGCCGCAAGGACTTCCGCCTCTCGCTCGATCCCGGCGAGCTGCTCCTGCCCGAGGAGACGGAGACGCCGCCGGAGCCGGACGTCCGCGCGCGCGCCGAAGCCTTCGCCAAAGCGCTCAAGTCGATGGGCCCGACGTACGTGAAGTTCGGGCAGGTGCTTTCCACGCGGCCGGACATCGTGCCGCCGGAGTACATCGCCGCGCTGGAGCAACTACAGGACAGCCTCGAGCCGTTCTCCTTCGCCGAGGTGGAGAAGACCATCGAGGAAGAGCTCGGAATCCGCATCTCGAAAGGCTTCGAATGGTTTGATTCGAATCCGCTCGCCGCCGCCTCCCTCGGCCAGGTGCACCGGGCCACCCTCCGCGACGGGCGGGAGGTGGTGGTCAAGGTGCAGCGCCCGAACGTGCGCGAGCAGGTGCGCAAGGACCTGGAGGTCTTCACCGACATCGCCACCACGCTCGAGGAGCACACGGAGTTGGGGCGGAAGATGAACCTCGTCGGCGCCATCGAGCAGGCGCGCGTCATCCTGATGACGGAGCTGAACTACCTCCAGGAGGCGCGCAACGCCGAGGTCTTCCGCGAGAATCTCAAGCAGTTCCCGCAGATCTACGTCCCGCAGGTGGTGCACGACTACAGCTCCTCGCGCGTGCTGACCACGGAGCTGGTCAAGGGGCGGAAGGTCTCGAAGCTGACGCCGCTGGCGCTGATCGAAGGCGACTACGCGGAGCTGGCCGGCGTCCTCACCCGCGCCTACCTCAAGCAGATCTGCGTCGACGGCGTGTGGCACAGCGATCCGCATCCGGGGAACGTTTTCCTGCGCGACGAGGAGACGGGGCCGCAGATCGTGCTCCTCGATTTCGGGATGGTCGGCCGCATCAGCAGCGAGCTGCAGGACGAGATCATCAAGCTGCTGCTCGCCGTCTCGTCGAACCGGGGCACCGAGGTGGCGGAGGCATGCGCCCGGATGTCAGAGGTGCAGGAAGGCTTCGACGCGGTCAAGTTCACGCACGAGATCTCCACGCTCGTGGCGCAGGTGCACGACGCCGATACGCAGCAGATCAACACCGGGCAGCTCATCTTCAACGTGATCGCGGTAGCCAACAACAACGAGCTGAAGGTCGCCGCGGAGCTGGCCATGCTGGCCAAGACGCTGCTCCATCTCGACGGCATCACGAAGAAGCTCGATCCGGGCTACGACGCGCAAAAGGTGATCCGCGAGTACGCCGAATCGATGATCGCCCAGAAGCTGGAGCAGAAGTTCAACCCGCGCAACTTCTATCCGGCGCTGCTCGACCTCAATCAGCTCGTGCTCGACCTCCCCCACCGGGCGCGGGAGATCATCGACCTCACCGCCGCCGGCCGGCTGACGTTCGGGATCAAGCTGGCGCAGGCGGAGGAGCTGCTGTCGGGGATGCACAAGATCGCGAACCGGATCACGGTCGGCGTGGTGATCGCGGCGCTGCTGATCGCCTCATCGCTCATGATGCGCGTGCCGGCCGGCGTCCACCTCTTCGGCTACCCCGCGATCGCCATCCTCGGGTATCTCGCGGCGGCGATCGCGGGGCTGTACCTCGTTGTCTCCATCTTCCTCAAAGACCGCAAGGACAAGGAGCGGGTGGGGATGAAGGGGAGATGAGCCTCCCCTACTGCGATCCCCGCTCGTCGAGGTCGTTGCGCCCCTTGCTGGCCATCACCTCCTCGTCACGCGACTGGCTCTCGAAGATGTAGACGTCGGTGCCGACCTTGGCCGCGCTGTAGACCTTCTCCAGCATCCCGTCCGGCAGGCGGATGCAGCCGTGCGAGACTTTCTTGCCGATCGAGTTCGGGTCGTCGGTGCCGTGGATCAGGATGCCATCGCCGAGGTCGAGCGCGTATTTGCCGAGCTTCCCTTTGACCAGGCGCTTCGGCGAGTCGGGCGCGGGGACGCTTTCGCCCGCTTCGACGAAGGCCCAGTCGGGCTTGCGCCACACCGGGTCTTCGAGCTTGCGCAGCACTTTCATCTTTCCGCGCGGAGTATGGAAGAGCCAGGTCTTGCCGGCTTTCTTCAGCACTTTGCCGCTGCCGGTGGCGGCGGCGGACTTCGAGACGAGCTCTCCGTCCTGGAACAGGTAGGCGTGATTGGTCGCGACGTCGATGGTGATGACTGTTCCTTCCTTCGGCGCATCCTCCGGCAGGCCTTCGATCTGTTTTTCGTCTTTGCAGTGGCCGAACTGCCACCAGTGGCAGTCGTCGGCGAACAGTTGAGGTGCTGCGAACATCAGGCTCGCGGCGAGGACCACGCGCGCGAGCGGATTGGAGAACGTTTTCAAGGACCACCCTCCCGACTCAGATTTGCTGCGAATAACTAGTTGCGAGATCGACGCCAATTTTGGATGGTCACTGTGACGCTATCGTGAGTCGATTCTGCGGTTTGGCACGGTAAGATAGCCGTCCCATGACCCATTCCCCCCATCCTCCCCTCCACGCCTATTACCGCGCCGACGCCGAGCGCCAGGCGTTCCTGAACAAGTTGTTCGACCGCTCCTCGACCCACTACGACTGGGTCAACGCGGTGATGTCGTTCGGCTCCGGCTACCGCTATCGCGACGAGGTGCTCCGCCGCACGCACCTCCGCGAAGGGATGCGCGTGCTGGACGTGGCCTGCGGCACGGGCCCGGTGGCCGCCGCCGCGAAGCAGATCGTCGGCCGCGCGGGGCGGGTGGTGGGGGTGGACCCGAGCCGCGGGATGCTCAACGTGGCGCGGGAGAAGGTCGACGCGCGCTTCGTCGAGGCCCTCGGCGAGGCACTGGCCATCCGCGACGAGTCATTCGACCTGCTCACGATGGGCTACGCCCTGCGCCACGTGAGCGATTTGCGCGCCGCGTTCCGCGAGTACCGCCGCGTGCTGAAGCCGGGCGGACGGGTAGTCATCATGGAGATCGCCGTCCCCCGCTCCCCTCTCCGCAAACGCCTCCTCGGCTGGTACATGGGCCGCGTCGTCCCGCTCATCGTCCGCTGGGGCACCCGCAGCCGCGACGCCGAGCAGATGATGCGCTACTACTGGGACACGACCGCGAACTGCGTCCCCCCCGCGACGATCATGGAGGCGCTCCGCGACGCCGGCTTCCGGGACGTGCGGAGGGATGTGCAGTGGGGGATGCTGTGCGAGTACCACGGGGTGAGGTGAGGGAAAGGATACGTGTCATTCTGAGCCGCGGAGACGGCGAAGAATCCGTACCTTCAGGCGCGGCGCGAGATCGGTACGGATTCTTCGCCCTCTGCGGGGCTCAGGATGACAGGGTTGCCCCTGGCGAATTCCCCGTCCCCTTGCTATGTTCTTCCCGCCGCCCACCCGGCCCTGTAGCTCAGCAGGACAGAGCAGCGGTTTCCTAAACCGTTTGTCGGAGGTTCGAGTCCTCTCAGGGCCACCAATTCAACATGCCGTGCCGGTCGAGACCGCGTCGTGGATCATGGCCACCAGGTCCGCGATGTCGTACGGCTTCATGATCGACGGGACGCCGCGGCGGTGGACGTCGTCGAGGGCGCGGGCGTCGGCGTGGCCGGTCGAGAAAATCACCGGAAGCGACGGCGCCGTCACCTGCAGCAGCTCGTAGACATCGAGGCCGCTGATGTCCGGCAGGTTGACGTCCAGCACCACGACATCAGGCCCGAACGACTCCACGGCGGGCATCGCCTCGCCGCCGCGGGCGACCAGCAGCACCTCGAAACCTTCGTCCTCGAGCAGGGCGCGGATGCCCTCCCCCACCGCCTCGTCGTCCTCGACGAGCAGCACGCGTTGGCGGGCGGCGGGGGGCTTCTGCGCGGTCGTGACGGGCGGGGGCGGGGCGGTCTCGGGGAGACGCATGGTGAACGTGCTCCCCTCGCCGACGCGGCTCTTCACGGTCACTGAGCCGTCCTGGCGGGCCATCGCCTCGTGCGCGATCGAGAGGCCGAGGCCCGTGCCGCCGCGTTTCGTGGTGAAGAGCGGGTCGAAGATCCGTTCCAGCAGGTTCTCCGGCATGCCGTGGCCGCCGTCGATCACGTCGATCTCGACCGTCTGATCGACCTCGCAGCGGCTGGCGATGATGGCCACCGGGCCGCCGTCGGGCATCGCGTCGCGGGCGTTGAGCACGAGGTTCGTGGCCACCTGGTCGAGCAGCGCCCGGTCGGCGCGGACGAACACCGCGCCGTCGGCATCGATGCGTGCCAGCACGCGGTACTTCGGCCCGAGCATCTCCGACGCTTCCCGTCCGAAGTCGGCCAACCACTCGCGGAGATCGACGGGCGCGAGCGATGCCGGCGCGGGGCGCGTCAGGCGGAGGATCTCCTGCGACACCTGGCGGCCGCGGGCGATGGCCTGGAAGATGTGGCGCGTGGCGAGGGTGATGCGGTCGTCGCCGGTGACGCGCCGCTTGATGAGCTCCGCGAAGGGCAGGATGCTCATCAGCACGTTGTTGAACTCGTGCGCGACCGACGCGGCGAGCTGCCCGAGGCTGGCCAGGCGCTTTTCCTTTTCCGTCTGCGCCTCCTGCTCCCGGCGGCGGGTCACGTCGCGGGCGATGCCCACCGTGCCGGCCACGCGTCCGTCCACCACCAGCGCCTGCGCGGTCGACTCCAGCTCCAGCATCCGGCCGTCGGCGGCGCGCACCTCGTAATTGGCGCAGTGACTCTCGCCGCGCAGCACCGCGCGCAACTGGCGGCGCGCCGTCGGCACCGATGTGGCCTCCAGCAGTTCGCGGAAGTCGCGGCCGATCCACGACTCCATCGGCCAGCCGGTGACGAGGGCGAAGGCGCGGTTGAGCGAGGTGATGTTCCCGTCGATGTCGACCGTGAAGATGATGTCGTTCGCCTGTTCGACTAGCGCCCGATAGCGCGCCTCCGACTTCCGCAGCGCCTCCTCGGCGAAGCGGCGCGCCGTGACGTCGCTCATCACGCCGAAGGCCTGCGGCGCCCCTTCCACCTCCGCCAGCTCCGCCCGGTCGTGCACCCACATCCAGGCCCGGTCCTTCCGCTGGAAGCGGTACTCCACGTCGTACTCCGCCGCGCCGCCCTCGAACAGCGCGCGGTAGGCGCGCAGCACGCGGTCGCGGTCCGCCGGATGGATGTGCTTTGCCCAGAGCTCGACGCCTCCCTCCACCAGCTCCTCGGCGGAGAAGCCCCAGAGGCGGTGGACGTTCGGGCTGACGAAGAGCGGCTTACGCTCCGCGCTGCCGTGCCACGTCACCTCCGGGATGTACGCCACGAGGCTGCGGTACCGCTCCTCGCTCTCGCGCAGGGCGCGCTCGTTCTTCTTCCCCTCCGTCACGTCCTGGGCCATGCCGATCATCCGCAGCGGCGTGCCGGCGTCGTCGAAGACGAGCTGCCCGCGGGCGTGGACGATCACCTCCGAGCCGTCCTGGCGGACGACGCGGTACTCCTGCTCGAAGAGCGTCCGCTCCTCGACGGCGAGGCGGAGGCGGGCGTCGAGCGCGGCGACGTCGTCGGGATGGACGATGCTGAACGCGTCGTCGTGCGGGCCGTCGCCGAAGCCGGCCATGAGGAACAGCTCGCGGGAGCCGACGGTCAGGCCGGTGGTGAGGTCCCACTCCCACGTGCCGAGGTGAGCCAGCTCCTGGGCGATGCGCAACTGCGTCTCGCGCCGCTCGCGCTGATGGGAGAGCTCGCGGAGCGCATCTTCGGCACGATGCAGGCGCAGCTCGCGGCGGATGAGGAGCGGCAGGAGGTGGAGATCGGCCAGCGTGATGGCCGGCGTGTCGCAGTCGTCCAGCCGGTCGGCGAGGCGGATCACCGGGCCGCTGACCATCCGTCCGGCCGCCCGGCCGACGATCGCCAGCTCGTGCGCGCCTTCGTCGACGAGGCTGAATTCGGGGGTCAGGCGCTCGGTCACCGCCGCGGCCTCAGCCGCCGAGCATCCGATCAGGGCGATTCGCATGGACATAGAAACGGTCGAGAAGCGTACAAGATCGCTGCCGTGCCACTGAGTATACGTAAGTGCATGTGAATACGTCGGTAAGGGCTGAAGCGCCTACATCCGGAGTGCGTTCGAAATCGGGAAAGCGTCCGAAACCTGGACGAAAAGCGGCGCCCCAATCATGCCGGCAACGTGACCCTCGCCAGCGCGTCCATCAGTTGCTCCCCTTCGAACGGCTTGCGCAGGAACGCGGCGTGCGGGTGCATGAGGTGCGCCTCGATCTGCTCCCGATCGACATTGCCGGTGATGAAGATGACCGGCAGACGCGGCCAGCGCTGCTCGATCCGGTCGTACAACTCGGTACCCATCATGTCCGGCAGGCCGACGTCCATGATGATCGCCGCGGGCGCCTTGCGCTCGAGCGCCTGCATCGCGTCGCGGCCGCTCGCCGCGAGCTCGACGTTGACGCCTTCGCTCTCCAGCAGCGCGCGGAGGCCGGCGGCGACGGCGGGATCATCCTCCACCACCAGCACCTGCGGCGGCAGCACGCGCCGACCGGCGGACGGCTCGTCGAGCAACGGGATGAGGAGGTGGAAGCGCGTGCCTTTGCCCATCTCACTCTCCACCCGCACCTCCCCGTCGTGCGCGGCGATCACCTGATCGACGACCGCCAGCCCGAGGCCGGTACCGCTGCGCTTGGTGGTGAAGAGCGGCTCGAAGATCCGCTCGCGGATGTCGTCCGGGATGCCGGCGCCGCGGTCGGTGACGGTGAGGTCGAGCCGGTCGCCGGCGCGCGAGGCGGTGATCTCGATCTTCGAGCCGCGAGGCGATGCGTCGCGCGCGTTGAGCACGAGGTTGGCCAGCACCTGGTTGAGCTGCGAGATGTCGCCGCTGATGATCAGCCCCTCGCCGCTGACCTCCAGCGTCGTCATGCCGTCGGTCAGCGCGAGCGCCTCGGGGAAGAAGTCGCGCAGCCAGGAGCGGACGTCGATGGTCGTGCGCAGCGGCTTCGCGGCGCGGGTGAAGCGAAGGATCTCGTCCGTCACCGTGCGGCCGCGGCGGAGCGACTGCTGGATGCGGGAGATGGCCGTCTCGCGCGTGGCCTCGTCGTTGCGGCGCTCGAGCAGCTTGACGAACGTCTCGATGCCCATCAGCACGTTGTTGAACTCGTGAGCCATCGTCGCCGCGAGCCGCCCGAGGGAGGACATGCGGCTGGCCTGGGCGAGCTGCTTCTCCAGCTCCCGTCGCTCGCGCGCGGCCGTCTCCTCGTTCGTGACGTCCAGCACCTTACCCACCATCCGCTGCGCGCAGCCGCTCGCGTCGACGATGGTCATGGCCCGCACGCGCAGCACGCGGCGCTCGCCGTCCGGATGGGCGATGGTGTACTTGATGTCGATGGGCGCCCGCTCGTGCACGTTGGACCGCATCCGCTCCCGGAACGCCTCGCGCTCCTCGGGGACGACGGCGTCGACGATGAAGTCGATGGTCGGCTCGAACGACTGCGGCTCGTAGCCGAAGAGGCGGTACAGCTCGTCCGACCAGTAGGTGGTGCCGGTCGCGAGGTTGCGCTCGAAGGAGCCGATGTGAGAGAAGCGCTCCGCCTCGAGGTAAGTCTGCCGCGAGCGGCGCAGCTCCTCCACCGCCCGCTCGCGCCCGAGGACGCGCCGGAACTGGCGGCCGACGGTGGCCATCATCTGCTCCAGCGATCCGTCGAGCGGCGCGAGCGCGGCGTCGCCGCTCAGCTCCAGCACGCCGCAGACATCCCCCTCCAGCGCGATGGGAAACGCCATGGCCGAGGTGATCCCGCTCTGCTCCGCCTCCGCGGCGCGGATGAACCGCTCGTCGTGCGCGATGTCGTCGACGCGCTCCGCGCGGCCGTCGGCGCAGACGCGTCCTGGCAGACCGATGCCGAAGGGCAGCGTCAGCTCCATCGTCGCGGCGCGGAAGGCCTCCACGTCGCGGCTGCTGCCGTCGCTGCCGAACCAGCGGCAGTGGAGGTGCCGGCCGTCGTCATCGAGGAGCCAGACCGCGCAGGCCGCGGCGCCGACCGCCCGGCCGATCGCGGCCAGCAGTTCCCCGGCCGCGGCGTCGAGCGACTCCGCCTCCACGAGGAGGTTCTCGATGATGAGGAACGCGTCGCTCCACCGCGTCAACCAGGCGTCGTGATGCGAGACGTCGCGGACGTAGACGGCGCGGTACTCCTGCTCGCGCCACCGCCACTGCTCACTCTCCACCTCGACGTCGAGCGTAGTGCCGTCGGCGCGCATCGCTCTCGTCCGGACCGGCTTCCCGCGCACCTCGTCGGCGAAGAGGCCGGCGATCGGGCGGCCGACGATCTCCTCGCCGAAACCGAGGAGGCGTTGCGCGGCCGCGCTCCAGAAGACGATCGCGCCGTCGCCATCCACGGCGATGACGGCATCAGCGCGCAGCGGTCGGGGAGCGGGCGACGGCCCGGAGGCGGGGGCGGGCTGCATCATGGGCGTGCTCGCGGGAGAACGACATGAGGCCGTTCCCCCGCGATCGCCCATCATACGGTGCAGATTTACTTCTGTACAGCCATCCTCTTTTACGCCGCGACCGCGCGGCGAAGCGAGGATGACAGTGCCTCGGCCGTGGCCGGCTTGATCAGGTAGCCGTCCACGCCGTACTTGAGCATCGCGTCATTCTGATAGCGCGACTGTTTGTAGACGGCGGTCATCATCAGGATGCGCGGCGCGTAGCCCTTGACCGAGGCGCGAACGAAACGCGCCACCTCGAAGCCGTGCATCTCCGGCATCAGTCCGTCGAGGACGATGTACGGCGGCCGGAGCGACTCGGCCAGGCGGATGGCCTGCAGGCCGGTGCCGGCCAGCACCACCGAGAAGCCGAGCGCGCGCAGCGTGTCGCTGACGTGCTCGCGCGCCTTGCGGTCGTCGTCCGCGAGGAGCACGAGCTCGCTGCGGGATGTGTCGGAGGCGCCGAACGGCGGGAGCACGGCGGCGAGCGGGAGGGTCACCGGCTCCGGGCGCATCCGGGCCACCCCGACGGGCGCGGCCGCATGCAGGCCGTGCGTCTGGAGATACATGGCCGTGTCGCGGGCATCGAGTTGATAAAAGTGATAGCGTCCCTCTGGCGTCGGCGAGCCGATGTAGGCCCGCGCCTCCCGAAGCAGCACCGCCTCGGCCTCCACGCCCCGCCGCAGCGAGCGGACGATCTCCGCGAACAGATGCGGATCGATCGCCGCATCGACGACGATGCGCTCCAGGCGCCCGCCGATGGCGGACGCGGTCTGCACCAGCTCGGCCAGATTCGAGACGAAGCGGAAGCGGGCCGCGTCCACGTCATCCCATTGATTCACCGCCGTCGCGTCGCGGTAGACGATCGTCATCCGTCCCATGACTTCATCCATTTGCAGTTCCCCCTTTTTTACTTGGACCGCAGGGGCATCAGTCCAAGCCGCCTGCCAACGGCGGCCAAACGCCTAAACACGGCAATAGTGACACTTAGCCGGATCGCATGAAGGACGGCGCACGGTGGAATTCCGGACGCTTGTCTAAGTTTTGGACGGAAAGTGGGTCGATGCTGGATCTTCGAAGGAGCTTCCGAGAGCGGGCCTGTCACGCCGGAGGTCGCGGGTTCGCGCCCCGTCGGCCCGGCCGCGAGCTGGGCGCGATGGGACTGCTCTGAGTCAGCGCGCGCGCTGGTAGTGCATGGCAACCGCGCCGCTGCGGAGCGGCTTCGCCGAGACCAGCTCGAGCCGTCGCGTGCTGAGCAGCCCGTTCTGGTACAGGGTCGGGCCGTGGCCGGCGATCCTGGGGTGGACGAGGAACTTGTACTCCTCGATCAGATCCAGCCGGTCCAGCTCGGTGGCGAGCTTGCCGCTACCGAGGAGCACGCCGGCCGGGGTCGCGTCCTTGAGCTTCTGCACGCCCGTGCGCAGGTCGCCGGCGATGTGGTGGCTGTTGGTCCACGGGAAGTCCTTTCGCGTCGACGACACCACGTACTTCGGC
>DATEOX010000562.1:0-12859 GCA_035273585.1 Thermoanaerobaculia bacterium | reverse complement strand
CTGGTTGCTGGTTACTGGTTGCTGGTAGAAAAAACCGTTATCGGTTGTCAGTTGTCGGTCGTCAGTGCAGCTTCTGACAACTGGGGGTGCGGGTTGTTGGTTTCGCCGCCGCGGGCCAGGCAACTATTGCAAGCGCCCGCACGCCTCCTCATCCCCCCTCCCACACGCCTTCTGGTAGTAGGCCGCCGCCCGCCCTTTGTCCTTCGGGACGCCGTCGCCGTTCTCGTACATGATGCCGAGGTTGTAGCAGCCGAAGTTGTCGCCGGCGATGCAGCCTTTTTCGAGGAGGGCGAGGGCCTGGGGGATGTCGCGGGTGGTTCCTTCGGCCGTGAGCGAAGCGGTGCCGGCGAGCGAGCAGGCGCGGGCGAGATTCGCGGCGTCCTGCTCGTCGCCGGGGCGGGGGGTGCGGCCGCAGAGCTCGCGGAAGATGCGGAAGGCGCGGCGCTGATCGACCGGGACGCCGGTGCCGTCGCGGTAGAGGCGGCCGAGGTTGAGGCAGCCGGTGTTGTTCGAGGCGGTGCAGGAGCTGCCGTCGCATCCCTTCTTGTAGAGGCGCAGGGCGGCGTCGTAATCGAGAGGGACGCCGATGCCGCGCTCGTACATCCAGCCGAGGTTCGTGCAGGCGAGGGAGTTGCCGCCGTCGCACGCCTCGCGGTACGCGGCGGCGCCGTACTGGTTGTTGCCGAGCTCCAGGGCGAGGAGGTAGCAGCCCTGGCCGTCGCCGAGGTCGCAGCCGAGCTTGAGCAGGTCGCGCGCGTCGCCGTGGGCGCGGGCCAGCGCCGTGCAGGCGGCGCCGTCGCCGTTCTGGCAGGCTTTCTGATCGTCGAGCGTCTTGCGCTTGAAGCGCGATGTGTCCTCGAGGCGCAAGGTAATGGTCAGCGTGTCGGGGCCGCGGCGGACGGCGAGGCGCACCTCCTGGCAGCCGAGCAGGTCGACCGCCGCGCGGACGTCGCAGACGTTCTGCACCAGCCTCGGCCCGACGGCCTGGATCACGTCGCCGGTGCGGATGCCCGCCCGTCCCGCCGGCCCGCCCACCCACGCGGTGCGCACCAGCGCGCCGGCCACGTAGTCGGGGATGCCGCGGGTGCGGCGGAGGCTGTCGGAGATGTTGGTCAGGTCCGCGCCGAGGGTGGGCGTGCGGCAGGGGGCGGCGGCGGTGGCCGCGAAGAGCAGCGCGGCGATGAACATCGGCACATTGTCGCTTACCCTTCGCAGATGATGACTGCCGTTCGCATCGGGGCCCTCTCGCTCGCCCTCACGGCGTGCGCCACGACCGCGCCGCGGGTGCTCGACTACGACACGCCGGTCGATCCCGCCCTGCAGGCGCGGGTCGAGTCGATCGACGCGGCCCTCCGCGAAAAGTACGGGATGACGGCCGAGCAGACTGACGTCGGCGTGCTCGACCTCCGGCGGCCGCGGCTGGCCATGATCCATCCGGACCGCATCGAGTACGCGGCGAGCGTGGCCAAGATCGGCATCCTCCTCGCGTACTTTCAGAAGCACCCCGATGCGCAGCTCGACCCAACGACGCGGCACGAGCTGGGACTGATGATCAAGGCCTCGAGCAACGAGATGGCGGCCAAGTACTCGCGCCAGCTCGGCCTGCGCGAGATCCAGGAAGTGCTCAACTCCTACGGCTTCTACGACCAGGCGCACGGCGGCGGCCTCTGGGTGGGCAAGCACTACGGCCCGAACAGCGAGCGCATCGGTGATCCGGTCGCCGACCACTCGCACGCCGCGACCGTCCGCCAGCTCCTCCGCTACTACCTGATGCTCGAGCAGGGGCAACTCGTCTCGCCCGCGGCGTCGAAGACCATGCGCGAGATCTTCGCCTCTCCCGACGTCCCGCACGACGACCTCAAGTTCGTCAAGGCTCTGTCGGATCGCGACGTGACGCTCCTCCGCAAGTGGGGCTCCTGGGAGGACTGGCTCCACGACTCGGCCATCATCACCGGTCCCCGGCGGCACTACGTCCTCGTGGCGCTGACCCATCATCCGAAGGGCGACGAGTACCTGATGGACCTCGCCCGCGCGGTGGACGACCTGATGATTGCAACATCGCGGTGACGTCGCGTACCGGATCGTTGTCCGATCTGACAGGACTCCGCGCCGCCGGCGCCGTACCTTGGATGGGAAAGGAGATGTTCAAAATGAAACGACTGGCCATGATTCTGGTCCTGCTGTTCACGGCCGCGACGCTGTTCGCGGGCGGCAAGGAGTGCGAGGCGAAGAAGACGAACGCCAAGGCGGTGGAGCTCAACGGCACCCTCCGCACCGACAACGGCGGCCACACCCTCTTCCGCGTGTCCGACTCCGGCCGCGACTACACCGTCTGCGAGAAGACGAAGAACGCCGTGCTCAAGCTCGGCACCGACGGCGCGCCGCTCCACGTGAAGGGGAAAGTGGTGAGCTGCGGCGAGGGCGAAGAGCTGCTCATCGAGTCGGCGAACAAGATCTGAGGACAAGTATCATCCTGAGCCGCGGAGACGGCGAAGGATCTCCCGGCAAGCGCGAGGAGATCCTTCGCTTCGCTCAGGATGACACCTCAGCAGGGCGGCTCGTATCCCGGCGTGTCCCACGGGATGCCCTCGCTGCTCGCCGCCACCTTCGACGCCCGCGACCGCCAGGCGTCGGCCATCATCCGGCTGATGTCGTCCAGGTCGGGAGGCGGGTCGATGCTCGACGCCGTCAGCGCCGCGTTCTCCGGCACCGCGGCGGCCATCACGGACGGCGTGAACACCTGCCGCACCTGGCCGCCGAGGCGCTCGATCTCCTCGCGGGCTCGGTCGTAGTCGTTCGTGTAGAGGAGCAGTTCCTTCACGGCGTGGACAGAATACGCCGCTGGAAGATCTGATCGGAAGCGTTCACACCCCAGATCTGATTGGCGGCGCCGGCGGAGATCTCCTTCAGCCCGCCCTGCGTCGTGGTCCAACCGTTCGACGCGGCGTCGTAGCGGAAGATGTTGTTCGCGGCGTTCACGCCCCACACCGTGCCGTCGCTCGCCGCGGCGACGCAGACCAGCGCGCCCGGCACCTGCTGCCAGTTGTTGCCGATGCGGCGGAAGATGTCGCCCGCGGCGTTGACGCCCCAGACGATGTTCGCCCCGCCGACGGAGATCTGCCGCAGCTTCCCGCCGACGTTCTGCCACTGGTTGTTGCCCAGGAAGCGGAAGATGTCGTCGTTGGCGTTGCAGCCCCACACCGTGCCGTCGGGAGCGACGGAGACGTTCTTCAGCTTGCCCGTGACCTGCTGCCAGCCGTTGCCGCTGCGGCGGAAGATGTCGTCGCTCGCGTTGACGCCCCAGACGTTGTTCGCGTTGCCGACCGAGATCTGCTTCAGCTTCCCGCCGACGTTCTGCCAGGAGTTGTTGCCCTGATAGCGGAAGATGTCGTCGCTGGCGTTGACGCCCCACACCGTTCCGTCGCTGCCCGCCGAGACCCACTTCAGCGCCCCCTGCACCTGCTCCCACGTGCTCCAGCCGATCTGGCCGCGGCTGAAGTTGCACAGCGAGAGCGTGTTGGCGTTCATCAGGCAGGCCGCCTGCGAGCCCGTGCAGTTCTTGCAGTTGCCGTTGGCGATCTTGTGGAAGCCTGAGGCGGCGCAGACACAGCTCCCGTACTCGTCGGCCGCCCCGAAGATGTGGCCGCTCTCGTGGGCGAAGACCTGGTTGATGGCGTCCGGTCCCCAACCGTCGTTCGCGTACTGCATCACCAACCGCTCGCCGGTGGCGTAGGCGAAGTGGTTCAGCGGGTACTTCGTGAAGTAGGCCACGTAGGCCCAGTCGGTGTTGAACTTCTGCTTGATGCTGATGACGTACGCCAGCGATCCCTGCAGGTCCCCGCTGAACCCCATGGCCTGCAGTGCGGCATTGCGCCACGGCGCCTCCATCGCCTCGAACGGGTTGGCGATCGGCAGCGCCACCGGCCCGGGCGTCGCGCTGACGGTGATCGGGCGCCAGTCGTAGAAGAAGGTGATCCGCGCCAGCGGCTCGGCGCTGGCCAGAAAATTGAGCCCTTCCTGCACCTCGGCCACGATCTTCGCGATCTCGCTCTGCGCGAAGTTCAGGCCCGACGAGCTGTTCCCGCGAAAGATGTCGTTCGCGCCGTTCACTCCCCAGAGGTTCGTCAGCGAGGCGGCGGAGATCTGCGTCAGCGCGGCGGGCATCGTCTGCCAGGCGTTGTTGCCGAGGTAGCGGAAGACGTTGTCGGCCGCATTGACGCCGAACACCGTGCCGTCATACGCCGCCGAGACCACCCGCAGCGCGCCGTTGATCGGATTCCAGCCGCTGCCGTTCCACTGGAAGATCGCGTCGTCGGCATTCGTCCCCCACACCGTGGAGGCGTTGGCCACCGAGACCTGCTTCAGCTTCCCGGCGATGGTCTGCCAGGTGTTGCCGCTCCTCCGGAAGATGTCATCGCTGGCGTTGCAGCCCCACACCGTGCCGTCGCTGCCCACCGAGACGTTCTTCAGCTTCCCGGCAATGTTGTCCCACGAGCTGCCGTTCCAGCGGAAGATGTCGTCGGCGGCGTTGACGCCCCAGACGTTGTTCGCGTTGCCGACGGAGATCTGCTTCAGCTTGCCGGCGATGTTGTCCCACGTGCCGCCGTTCCAGCGGAAGATGTCGTCGTTCGCATTGACGCCCCACACAGTCCCGTCCTGCCCGACCGACACCCACTTCAGCGCGCCGGCCATCTGCGTCCAGGAGCTGCCGGAGACGGTGACCACGCCGACCGCCACCTTGCCGGTGAGCACGAGGCTGGTCGGCGTTCCGGTGGAGAGCGCGACGCCCTCCGGCTCGGCCGCCATCGGGCTGAAGCCCTCCCCGTGCGCGTGCGCGTCGGGAGGGACGAAGCCGGGCGTGTCCCACTCGAGCGCCACCTCCGGCGAGCCGGCCATCACGGTGAAGCGATTCGTGGCCTGCTGTTGCTGCAACGCTTCCCACGACTCGGCGAGGATCCGCTCGGTCTCGTCGAGATCCTGCGGCGGGATCATCGTCACGTTCGGCAGCGCCCGCGGATCGACGTCCGCCGGCAGCGCGGCTACGAACGCGCGCGGGGAGAAGACGTGCAGCAGTCTTCCCCCCGCTTCTTCAATCCGCGCCGACGCGGCGTCGAAGTCCTCGGAGTAGAGGAGTACCTGTCGAATCATGAGCTGTTAGACGGACCCGAAGAGCAACTTATGCTCGCCTTGATGCCGCGTCAACGCTCGACTTCGAAGTGACCCATCATTCCGGCCTCGTGATGCTCCAGGATGTGGCAGTGATACATCCAGCTTCCCGGCCGGTCGTCCGGCATCCAGGCGATGCGCGTGGTGCTCCGCGGCGGGAGGTTGACCACGTCCTCCCACGAGCGCCAGGCCGGCGCCGCGCCGTTGACGGACAGGACCTGGAAGAAGAAGCCGTGCAGGTGGAACGGGTGGTCCATCAGCGAGCTGTTGACCACGTCCCACACCTGCAGCTCGCCGACCTTCACCGGCCGGTCGTGATGATGCGTCTCGCCGTTGACCAGGAAGTCCATTCCGCGGCGGATGCTGAAGCCGACGCTCATCTTCACCGTGCGCGTCGGCGTTGCATCGTTGATCACCAGCGGCTCGATCGTGCGCAGCCGCTCCGGGATCACCGCCACCGAAGGCTGCGCCGGGCCGACCTTCAGCGTGCCGAAGCGCTCCGTGCCGCGCTTGCCCATCGTCATCCGGTTGTAGCGAAGCGACTCGACGGCCAGCGTCTCCCCTTCCGCGAACGGCCCGACCAGGATGTCGACCCGGTCGGCGGCCGGCAGCAGCACCTCGTCGACCTCGACCGGGGCCTCGATCAGCCCGCCGTCGGTGCCGATGATGCGGAACGGCGCGCCGCCGATGGAGAGCCGCAGGTAGCGCGCGCTGGAGGCGTTGATGATGCGCCACCGCTCGACCTGCCCGGCGGCGATGGTCAGCTCCGGCTCGACCCGACCGTTGATGAGGCGCGCGTCGCCTTCGCGCCCGTCGTGGCGCTGCTTGATGCCGCCGAACGGGGCCAGCTCGCCGTGCTTGTCGAGACGGAGGTCATCGAAGACGAGCACCTGCTCGCGATCGACGACCGGCTCGTCCGCGCCGCGCACGATCAGCGCGCCGTAGAGGCCTTTCTCGAGCTGCTGCGTCTCGTTGAGGTGCGGGTGGTACCAGAACGTGCCGGCGTCAGGCGGCGTGAAGCGGTAGGTGAAGGTCTCGCCCGGCTGCACGGGACGCTGCGTCGCCTGCGTGCCGTCCATTTCCGCCGGGATCCGCAGTCCGTGCCAGTGGATGAGCGTCGGCTCGGGCAGACGGTTCGTGAAGCGGATCTCCAGCGGCTGGCCCTGTTTTGCCTCGATGACCGGCCCCGGCACCCGGCCGTTGTAGCCGTAGCCGGCGACGATCCACTGCGTCTCCCGCGCCTCGAGCTCGATGATCTGTGTGGTGTGGTTGGTCATGATGTCCCCTTTCCACACCTGCAGACGTGGGACGCGCCGGGTCATTACAGTCGGCCGCAACTGCACTCCACGCAGCCGTGCGTGGCGCATGTGCCGCACGAGGCGCGCACCTCTTTGCGCAGCGCCTCGCGGGCGCGGAAGAGGCGCACCGCGGCGTTGTTGGCCGTGATGCCCGCCTCGCCGGCGAAGGCCTGCACCGGCACCTCATCGATCTCCACCCGCTGGATGGCCGCGGCGTACTCGGGCTTGAGATTGGCGGCCAGCCGCCCGACGCAGGCGCAGATCGCGCCGCGCAGCTCGGGCGGCGGCTCCGACGCCCCTTCCATCTCCCTGGCCAGCACCTCGAGGGCGCGGTTGCGGACGCTGCTCCGGCGATGGTGATCGATCACGGCGTTGCGCAGGAGGCGATAGAACCAGGCCACGGCCGCCTCGTCGTCGCGCAGCTCGCCGCCCCTCTCGATGGTCTTCACGAACGCGTCCTGCAGGATGTCCTCGGCCAGTGCGCGGTCGCCCAGACGGCGGTCGAGAAAGCCTAGGAACTCGCGGTGGCTCTCGACCAGGCGCTCGGCGACGTTCGTCATCGGCCGACGATCCTCTCGATGAGCTTCGCGTCGTCCGGCAGGAGGCCGGAGCGCGGCAGCCGCGGCGTCAGCTCGCGCCAGCCGGGCTCCATGGCGAAGGCGCGGGCGAAGAGCGGCAGCGCCTCGTCGACGCGCTGCATGTTCACCAGCGCCACGGCGTGCCAGAAGATCATCTCCGCGTGGCGGCTGGCCGGGATGCCGGCCGTCGTCGAGGCGATCTGCTCCGCGGCGGAGTACTCGCGCAGCGCGGCCTCGTTGTCCTTCTGCTCGGTGGCGAGATCGCCGGCGTTCATGTGGTTGTAGGCGCGCTGCAGGGCGACGAGGCGGCGCAGCTCGATGAGCGGCAGCGGGGCGTCATCGACCCGAAGATCGAAGATGCGGTCCTGCCACGGGCGGCCGGTGGACTTCGCGTTGACGACGATGAGAGCCGCCGACTGCTTGCCCCGGATGTCGCCGCCGGCCGCCTGCGCCGCGTCGAGGGCGGCGAGCATCCGGTCGGCGAGGTCGCCCTTTTCCGCCGCATACGCCTGGGCCATGGCCGGCCAGACCCGATCGTTGCTCATCAGGTTCGCCTGCACGGCGAAGTCGCGGCCAAGGTGCAGCGTCCCGCCTGCGGCGCCGCATTGCACGTCGCTTTTGCCGGAGGCGTTGCCGGCGATCGAGCCGGCGGCGAGGATGTCGCGGTTGCCAGTGAAGGAGGCGACGTCGCCCGCCGCGTCGACCATCGCCACCTGGCGCACCTCGCACGCCGCGTCGCCGCCGAGGAGAGCGCGGAGGGCGGCGGGGGCGCCGCGCCCGGCGCGGAGGAGGTCGAGCCCGACCTTGCCGTACGTCGGGTCGACGAAGCTCTGCGTGGCCACCGCGCCGACGCCCGCCTCCGCCCACGGCACGATCTGACCGACGGCGAACCAGTGCGACTGCACCGCGACGCCCATCTGCCCCGTGGCCGGATCGCGGGCCACGATGGAGAAGGTGTGCACGGGGCGGAGCTGCGCGGCGGCGGCCGGGGCGAGGAGCAGCAGGCAGAGGAGCGTTTTCATGTCCGGAATGCTACTGTTCGCGGCCATGAAAACGATCACTCTAATCACGGCAATGATGGTGATGCTGACGGCAGGGGCGGCGGAGAAGGCCAGGAAGCCGGCCCCGAAGAAGTCGCTCGATCCGGCGAAGCTGACGGCCAAGGCGCCGGCGGTCTTTCAGGCCCGCTTCGACACGTCCAAGGGACCGTTCCTCATCGAGGTCCACCGCGACTGGGCCCCGAACGGCGCCGACCGCTTCTACAACCTCGTGGCCAACGGCTTCTACGACGACGTCCGTTTCTTCCGCGTCATCCCCGGCTTCATGGCCCAGTTCGGCATCAGCGGCAACCCGGCGCTGAACTCCGTCTGGCGCGAGGCGACCATCGCGGACGACCCGGTGAAGGCGTCGAACACGCGGGGGATGGTCACGTTCGCGATGCGTCCGGGCGGAAACAGCCGCACCACGCAGCTCTTCATCAACTACGCCGACCGCAATGCCGGTCTCGACCCGCAGGGCTTCGCACCGTTCGGGAAGGTGGTTGAGGGGATGGACGTGGTCGATGCGATCTACAGCGGCTACGGCGACAGCCCCGATCAGATGCGGGCCCAGATGGAGGGGAACAAGTACCTGAACGCGTCGTTCCCCAAGCTCGACTACATCAAGACGGCGCGCATCGTCCCCGCGGCGAAGAAGAAGAAGTAACGGGCACGACTCTCGCCTGAGCCGTTGGCGTGTACCGCTACCTGCGTTACGTCCCGAAGAATCACCTGAGCCGCGCGGTCGGCCGGCTGGTGCACGCGCGCTGGCCGCCGCCGATCGCCCGGCGCCTGGTGCGCTGGTTCGCCAACACGTACGAGATCGACCTCGACGCGGCCGGCAAGCCGGTGCACGACTATCCGTCCATCGGCCACTTCTTCACCCGCGACCTGCGCGAGGGGCTGCGCCCGATCGAGAGCAACCTGGTCAGCCCGGTGGACGGCGTGCTGCGCAGCTTCGGCGTCGTCCGCGACGGCCGCCTGGAACAGATCAAAGGGAAGGACTACACCCTGGCCCGCTTCCTGGGCGACGAGGTGGATGCCCGCCGCTACGAGAACGGCGCGTTCTTCAATCTCTACCTCTCGCCACAGGACTATCACCACGTCCACTCGCCGGTCGGCGGCTCGATCGTCCGCAGCGTGCACATCCCGGGGAAGCTCTGGCCGGTGAACGACTGGTCGCTGGCGAACGTCGACGAGCTGTTCTCCATCAACGAGCGCGTCGTGACCTGGATCGACTGCGACTACGGCCACGTCGCGGTGGTGATGATCGGCGCCACGAACGTGGGCAAGATCTCGGTCGTGTACGACTCGTTCATCTCGAACGTCCCCCGCTCGGAGCGTCGCTCGCGCAACTACGACCCGCCCATCCCCATCCACCCCGGCGATCGCCTCGGCACGTTCCACATGGGCTCGAGCGTGGTCATGCTCTTCGAGCCGGACCGCGTCGACGTCTCGCGCGTGCGCCTCGAGCCGGGGAAAAAGGTGCACTACGGCGCCGCTATACTGCATTCATGAATTTCGAGGCGCTGCCGGGAGGAGACCTCGTGCGCGCCGGCCTGGCCGACGCCGCCGCCGGCCGCGAGACGCTGCCGTCCCTGCTGGTGATGATCGGCGCCCCCCGCCTCCGCCGCGCCGGCCTCTCGGTGCCCTCGCTGCCGGTGGAGGATCCGGAGCACCGCCTGTACGAGCTGCTCGCCGCCGAGGACAGCGACGCCGCACACTCGCGCTACAACGCGCTCATCCGGCAGCTCGTGAGCTTCGAGCGGGCGATGGAAGCGACGCTGTAGCGGCGCGGCGTGCAGAGCGCCGACGCGATGAGGATCGGTGCTCATTGCGGCACGGAGATCGCTGTCGTATTCTCACTTCGGCCGATCAAACCATGCCCGACCTCAAGTCGATCATCCACTCCGATCCCGACATCCACAGCGGTGATCCCGTCTTTGTCGGCACCCGAGTTCCCGTCCGCACGCTCATGGATTACATCGAAGGCGGCGACAGCCTGGACGTCTTTCTCGACAACTTTCCGAGCGTGACGCGCGATCAGGCGGTTTCATTTCTCGAAGAGGCCGCGCGTTCCGCGTTGGCTCAAATCGCGTGAGGCGAGTGCTGTTCGACGAGGATGTGCCGCGGCAACTGCGGCGCGATCTCCCGGAGTTCGCGATTCGGACTGTCCAGGAAGAGGCGTGGTCCGCCATCAAAAATGGCGAACTATTGCGCCGCGCCTCGCGTCATCGCAACGCGTGACACAAGAACGCGTCAGCCCCTCTTGAACTTCGCCGCCAGGTAATCGCGGTTCATCCTTGCGATAAAGTCCACCGAGATCCCCTTCGGGCAGACGGCCTCGCACTCGCGGAAGAGGGTGCAGGAGCCGAACATCTCGTCCATCACCTCCACCATCCTCACCACCCGCTCGTAACGCTCGGGCTGGCCTTGCGGCAGCAATCCGAGGTGCGAGACCTTGGCGGCGGTGAAGAGCTGCGCGGCGCCGTTCGGGCATTGGGCGACGCAGGCGCCGCACTGGATGCACTCGGCGGCGTCCATCGCCGTCTCCTGCACCGCCTTCGGGATCGGCAGCGTGTTGGCCTCGACGGCGCTGCCGGTATTGACCGACACGTACCCGCCGGCCTGGATGATGCGGTCGAGCGGCGAGCGGTCGACGATCAGGTCCTTGATCACCGGGAAGACGCGGGCGCGCCACGGCTCGATCCAGATCTCGTCGCCGTCCTCGAAGTGGCGCATGTGGAGCTGGCACGTCGCCGTGCCGCCCTTCGGCCCGTGCGCGACGCCGTTGATCATCATCCCGCACGAGCCGCAGATGCCTTCCCGGCAGTCGTGCTCGAAGTGGATGGGCTGCTCGCCGCGGTCGTTCAATTCTTCGTTGACGACGTCGAGCATCTCCAGGAACGACGCGTCGGGACTGATGCCGTCCGCTTTGTAGGTAACGAAGCGGCCCTCGGCGTCGCGCGACGCCTGCCGCCAGACGTGAAGAGTCAGATTCATTTGTAAGACCTCGTCGCGAGCTGCACTTCCTCGTACACCAGCGGCTCCTTGTGCAGGACCGGCTCGGCGTGCTCCCCCTTCCACTCCCAGGCGCCGACGTACGCGTAATTGGCGTCGTCGCGCAGCGCCTCGCCGTCCGGCGTCTGGTACTCCACGCGGAAGTGGCCGCCGCACGACTCGTTGCGGTGCAGCGCGTCGACGCACATCAGCTCCGCCAGCTCGAAGAAGTCGGCCACCCGGCCGGCCTTCTCCAGCGCCTGGTTCGGCTCCTCGCCGGCGCCGAGGACCTTCACGTCGCGCCAGTACATCTCGCGCAGCTCGCGGATCATCGTCCGGGCTTTTGCCAGCCCCTCGGCGCTGCGGGCCATGCCGCAGTACTCCCACATGATGCCGCCCAGCTCGCGGTGATACGAGTCGACGCTGCGCGTCCCGTTCGCCGACAGGAGGCGATCGACGCGCGCCGCGACGTCCTGCTCCGACTGTTTGAACTCCGGCCCGTCGGCCGGCACTTTCTTGCCGAACTGCGTGGCCAGGTAGTCGCCGATGGTGACCGGTGTAATGAAGTAGCCGTCGGCCAGCCCCTGCATCAGCGCGCTGGCGCCGAGGCGGTTCGCGCCGTGATCGGAGAAATTCGCCTCGCCGGTGACGTACAGCCCCGGGACGTTCGACATCAGGTTGTAGTCGACCCACAGGCCGCCCATCGTGTAATGCGGCGCCGGGTAGATGCGCATGGGCGACTGGTACGGATCCTCGGCCGTGATGTCGTGGTACATCTCGAAGAGGTTCCCGTAGCGCTCCTCGATCGTCTTGCGCCCGAGGCGCTTGATGGCGTCGGCGAAGTCGAGGTAGACGCCGCGGCCGCTGGGGCCGATGCCGCGCCCTTCGTCGCAGACCTCCTTGGCCGCGCGCGAGGCGATGTCGCGCGGGGCGAGGTTGCCGAAGCTCGGGTACTTGCGCTCCAG
The DNA here is from genome assembly GCA_035273585.1 of Thermoanaerobaculia bacterium. GTDB lineage: Bacteria > Acidobacteriota > Thermoanaerobaculia > Gp7-AA8 > Gp7-AA8 > JAFAVZ01. The sequence continues at coordinate 815 of DATEOX010000562.1, read as the reverse complement.
GTAGTAGTCGCGCTCCGACTCCGGGATCGAGGCCGGCGGGCGCGTGTCGCCCTGCGTCTTCGGCACCCAGATGCGACCGTCGTTGCGCAGCGACTCCGACATCAGGGTCAGCTTCGACTGGTAGTCGCCCGTCTGCGGGATGCAGGTCGGGTGGATCTGCGTGTAGCAGGGGTTGGCGAAGAACGCGCCGCGGCGATGCGCGCGCCAGATGGCCGTGGCGTTCGAGGCCTTCGCATTCGTGGAGAGATAGAAGACGTTCGCGTAGCCGCCGGTCGCCAGCACGACGGCATCAGCCGCATGCGACTCGATCCGCCCGGTGATGAGATTGCGTGTGACGATCCCCTTCGCATGGCCGTCGACGACCACCAGCTCGAGCATCTCGTGGCGGTTGTACATCGTCACGCGGCCGACGGCGATCTGCCGCTCCAGAGCCTGGAACGCGCCGAGGAGGAGTTGCTGGCCGGTCTGGCCGCGGGCGTAGAAGGTGCGCGAGACCTGCACACCGCCGAACGAGCGGTTCTCGAGCTGCCCGCCGTACTCGCGGGCGAACGGCACGCCCTGCGCGACCGCCTGGTCGATGATGTTCACCGACAGCTCCGCCAGCCGGTAGACGTTCCCCTCGCGGGAGCGGTAGTCGCCGCCCTTGATCGTGTCGTAGAAGAGGCGATAGACGCTGTCGCCGTCGTTGCGATAGTTCTTTGCAGCGTTGATGCCGCCCTGGGCGGCAATGCTGTGCGCGCGTCGCGGGCTGTCCTGGATGCAGAGGTTCAGTACGTTGTAGCCAAGCTCGCCAAGCGAGGCTGCCGCCGATGCGC
>DATEOX010000561.1:0-2151 GCA_035273585.1 Thermoanaerobaculia bacterium | reverse complement strand
CGCCCGCGCACCTGCTGGACGACGACGACGTCGTAGCCGAAGAGGTCCTCGAGCGCGCGCACGCGGCCGTTGTCGCCGGTGACGAAGCGCAGCTCGGGCGGGGTGCCGCGGACGCCGACCCAGTCGGCGCCGAGCGCGGTCGCGGGCAGGGCGGCGCGGTACCAGGCGGGCCCGGAGGCGCCGATGCCGACGAACAGGGTGCGCGGGAGGCTCACAGGATCTCCGGGGTCCAGGGGCTCATGTCGGTCGCGCCGTGCTTCTCGAGCAGCCGCACGATCGAGCGCTTCTGCATGTCCTCGATCTTCTTCGAGCGCTGTCCGCGGAACAGGCTCTCGTGGTGCAGCGCGACGGCGGCGGGCTCGTAGATGCACTCCAGACCGGCCTCGAACACGCGCAGGCAGTAGTCCATGTCCTCGTGGGCGAGACCGAACGACTCGTCGTAGATGCCGACGGCGGCCAGCGTCTCGAGGCGGATCAGCTGCAGCGCGGCGGTCACGGGGCAGCGGCACGGCAGCTGCGCCTCCGGGAGGTCGCCCGGGCCGTGGTTGAAGCGGTGCGCGAAGCCGCGGTTGAGGCGCGAGAAGTAGACGCCCGCGTGCTGGAGCAGGCCGTTGGGGTACAGCAACCGCGCGCCGACGACGGCGGCCGGGCGGCCCTGCGTATCGGTGCGGGCGCGCAGCACGTCGAGCCAGCCCGGCTGGGTGAACTCGATGTCGGCGTTGACCAGCACCGCGTCCATGCCGTGCGCGAGGGCGACCTCGAGCCCGACGTTGACCGTGGCGGCGAAGCCGGAGTTGGCGTCCTTGCGCACGAATGCGTGGCCGAGCTCGCCGGCCGCCGCCTCGACCATCTGCGCCAGCCCGGCGGCCGGGCTGTGGTCGTCGATGATCAGCACCTGGGCGTCGGGGGCGGACGCCTGCAGGGAGACGAGGCACTTCAGGAGCACGTCCAGCTCCGGCTCGGAGCGCAGGTAGACGGGCACGATGGCGAGCGTGGGACGGACCACGGTCCGGTACTCGGCCGCCCGGTTTCGTTCTTTAACGACAGCGGGCGGCACAAGGCCGCCCGCTACCGATCCGTCCCTCGGTGGGGTTATGTAGGTGGCCGTGGGCCGCGGCGGCGAACCGCCGCGGCCACGAGCCTATGAGTGGCCTAGCGGAGGAGCGAGAGAACGCTCTGCGGGGCCGTGTTGGCCTGCGCCAGCATGCTGGTGCCGGCCTGCTGCAGGATCTGGAGCTTCGAGAAGTTGACCATCTCGCTGGCCATGTCCACGTCGCGGATCCGGCTCTCCGACGCGACCAGGTTCTCCTGGTACGTCGCGAGGTTGTTGAGGCGATGCTCGAGACGGTTCTGCACCGCGCCCAGCTTCGAGCGCGAGCCCGACACGGCCTTGATCGCGGAGTCGATGGCCGTGAGGCCGCCGGACGCCGTGACGTCGATCGTGCCGATGTCCGTCGTGAGGGTGACGCCCGTGGTCGAGACCTTCTCGCCCTCGGCGCCCACGACGAAGTCGAAGGCGGTGCCCGTAAGCAGGGCCTTGCCGTTGAACTTCGTGTCGGTGCCGATCGCGGTGATCTCGTCCTTCAGCGCGGTGACCTCGTTGGTGATCGCCGTCTGATCGTCGGTCGAAAGCGTGCCGTTGTCGTACTGCACCTTCAGCTCGCGGATGCGGCTGAGCATCGAGTGCACCTCGTTGAGGGCACCCTCCGCGGTCTGGACCAGCGAGACGCCGTCCTGCGCGTTGCGCTGAGCCTGGGCGAGACCGCCGATCTGGGCGCGCATCTTCTCGGAGATGGCGAGGCCGGCGGCGTCGTCGGCGGCACGGTTGACGCGGTAGCCGCTCGACAGCTTCTCCATGGCCTTGGCGGCCTTGGAAGCGGTGCCGGTCAGCTGACGGTGAGCGTTGAAAGCCTCAACGTTGTTCTGGATACGAAGGCCCATGATCATCTCTCCTTGATGATTGGTTTGTTGGACCGGAGCGACTCCTTGTCACTCCTCCTTGCAAGGGGAGTATTCGGCCGGCCACCCCAGGCCTTGAGGAACTTTTCGCGCGCTAGGCCCGAACGTCCAGAGTGCCGCCGGAACCGGCGTCCTGGGGCGGTTGCGCGGGCTTGCGCGCCTGCTGCTTGCGGCGCCGCTCGCGGCGCTCGC
>DATEOX010000560.1:0-6052 GCA_035273585.1 Thermoanaerobaculia bacterium | reverse complement strand
ATCGCGATTGAGGCGCTCGCGGTCGAGGCGGACGCCGGCCGGCATCCCGGTCACGATCACCGTCAGCGAGGGGCCGTGCGACTCTCCCGCGGAGAGAAAGGTGAAGCGGCTCATGCGGCGAGGGAGTTTACGCGACTACTCGCCGAGATCGAGCGTCGTCTCCGTCTACTGACCGAATCGCGATTCGTACATCAGCTTTGCGAGGGGGGCGGCGACGGTGCCGCCGTGCGCGCCGGCATGCTCGACGAAAACGACGAGGACCATCTGCGGATCATCCGCGGGGGCGTACGATGCGAACCAGGCGTGGTCGCGCTTCATGAACGGCATGCCCGCGGTGCTGAACCAGCCTTTCTGGGCGATGACCTGCACGGTTCCGGTCTTGCCGGCGATGTCGATTCCGGGCAGCCGCGAAGAACGGCCCGTACCGCCATCCTCGTTGACGACTTTCCACAGGCCGAGCTCCGTCGTCTGCATCGCCTGCCGCGGAAACGTCACGCGATGCAGCACTTCGGGTGCGACCTGCAGCCGCTCGACGGATCCGTCCCGCTTCGCGCGCTCGATCATCCGGACCACGTGCGGCCGATACACCGTTCCGCCGTTCGCGACGGCGGCGAGCATGTTCGCGACCTGTAGCGGCGTGACCACGAGCGGCCCTTGACCGATCCCGACGGAGATGGTCTCCGATGGATACCACTTGCGGTGCTGTTTCTCCTGCGCCCACTTCGTCGACGGAACGATGCCCGCTTTCTCCCCATCGAGATCGATCTTCGAGATCCGGCCAAGGCCGAACTGCGTCGCGTAATCCGCGATCTTGTCGATGCCCAGCCGCGCGGCGACGTTGAAGAAGAAGATGTCGCACGACATCTTGAGCGCGTCGGCGTCCGCGACCTCGCCGTGACCTTGCCTGCGTACGCAGCGGAATCGCCGTCCGAAGAACACCCCGGTGCCGCCGCAGAAGAACGTGGTGTTGGGGGTGATGGCATGCTCGCTCAATCCGGCCACGGACATGACGGTCTTGAACACGGAACCGGGAGAGTAGAGACCTTGAATGGCACGGTTCAACTCGACCTTGAAGGGATTCGACGCGATCACTTCCCAGGTCTGCGGCGTGAACCGCCTGGAGTAGACGTTCGGATTGAAGGCCGGCGACGACACCATGGCCAGCACTTCACCGTTGCGGGGATCGAGGGCGACGACGGCGCCGACGAGCTCGTTCTCCACGAAGTACTGCTCCGCGCGCCGCTGAAGGTCGAAGTCGATGGTGAGGTGGACGGCGCTGCCCGCGACCGGATCCTGACGTGCCGATCTGACTTCGGCGAGACGGCGTCCGTGGCCGTCGTACTCCCAGAATTGCGCGCCGTCTTCGCCGCGCAGGTACTGGTCGTACATCAGCTCGACGCCGCGTTTGCCGACCAGATCCCCCTGCTTCAGATCGTGGTGGGCGGCGAGCTCCTTCTCCGAGACCTCGCCGATGAAGCCGATGAGGTGCGCGGCCATGATGCCGTACGGATAGCTGCGGCGCTGCACGGGCTCCACGTTCAACTCCGGAAACGAGAGCGACTGGGCCTGAATCGCGGCGACCTGCTCCATGGTGAGATCGTCTCCGAGCGTGATTGGCTGCGTTCGGATCACAAGTCCGTTCTCCTTGTCGAAGCGCGCGGCGACGTCGGCCGCGCTCGTGCCAAGGACCTCGGCCAGGAAGGCGAAGAGCTTGTTCCGGTGTTGCGGATCGGCCTTGATCAGCGGCCCCATCACGATGCGATCGAGAGTCAGGCGGTACGCCGGCTCGTTGCCGGCGAGAACCTTCTGGCCCGTCCGATCGAGAATCAGACCGCGGCGCGCGCGCACGGGCTCGCGACGCAGCGCATTCGCGTCCGACAGGCTCCGGTATTTCTCCGAGTGGAGGCCCTGGACGAACCAGAACGAGGCGGCCAGGTAGAGGAATACGACAGCCGTTCCGGACATCACGCCGTTGATCCGGAACCGCAGAGACTTCCGATCGTCGCGATAGAGGCGCATAGATCACCAGGTTCAAGTCGAGCCGGGGCTGCGGTAGGCCGTGTTCTTCCAGTGCCGGGCCTTCTCCGGATCGCCGAGGCGGTCATAGGCAACGCCGATGTTGTATGCGCTGGCGGCGACTTCGTAGCCGAGCTCGCGCGATTTCGCGAATTCCGAAATGGCCTGCTCGTATTGGTCGGCGCCGAAGAGCGAGCCGCCGTTGACGAAGTGCTCGGCTCCTTCCGCTTCCGCATCTCCGATGTCCGTCGGCAACGCCCTCTCGATCTTCGGCACAGGCGCCTCGCGGCGGACCAGAAGGGGAAGGGCGGCCCACTGCGAGATCACGACGGCGCAGGCGGCGGCCGCAATGGCCAGCCCGTCGCTGCTCCGGCGCGACGAGGCCCGGCTCAAGAGCTCGACCATGCGACGGGTCAAGGCCGTGGAAGCGGCGGCGAGAATCAGGGCCGCCTTCGCCTTCACCGCCACCCGGCAGATGACCTCCGCATAGGCGGACGGCGCCACGTGTCTGCACGCGGCCTCATCGCAGGCGAGCTCGCGCTCGAAATCGATCCTGCGCGTGATCGCCGCAACAGCCGGGTTCCAGATGAAGATCGATTTGACGACGGCCTGGTGGACGATCAGCCAGTCATCGCGGCGCCGCACGTGCTCCACCTCGTGCAGCAGCACCGCGCGCAATGAGGAGTCGTCGAAGCTGGCGAAGGCGGCGGGCAGCGCAATCGTCGGGCGCCACAAGCCGATGAACTGGGGCGAACGGATGACCGGCGAGAGGCACGTCCTGAAATCGCGCCTGCATCCCAGCTCCCCTCGGACGTCCGCGGCGATTCTCGCGATGCGCGGGTCATCGACCGCGTCATGCAACACCGTCATCGCTTTCGCGAACCCGAACGCCGTTCGGGCCAGAGCGATGACCGCGACCGTCGCCCACAGCATGACGACGATGCGCCCGCCGCCGGCACCGCCCGGCCAGCCGGTCACGTGCCGCGGCGGAAGCAGGAGCGTGAGCGGGGACAGAACGGCCACCGCGGTGAGCCCCGCATACCAGAGGGCGAAGCGGATGGCGGCGCGGGAGGCGAGCCTGGCTGCCGCGAAGAGGGCGACGGCGGTCGCCGTTGCGATGACCATGCTGTTGATCAGGAGAACCGTGCTCATTTGCGCCTCCGGTCCGGCGCGCGGCTCCGGAGAGCCTTCTCCAACTCGTCCGCGTCGAGGTCATCCTCGTCGATGAGATTCAGGACCAGCGCGTTCGGCGAGGCATCGAACCACGTGCTGAGGAACTTCTGCAGCGCCGCCCGCCGAACCTGTCCGCGCCCCACCAGCGGCCGGTACAGGTACGCGCGGCCAGCCGGACGATGACCGACGTAATGCTTACTCTCGAGGATCTGGATGATGGTGAGGACGGTGGTGTAGGCGAAACGGTGTGCCGCGAGGGCCTTCTGTACCTGGGCCACGGTCGCCTCGCCGGCATCCCAGAGCACGTTCATCACGCGCAACTCGGCTTCGGTCAGTCCGGATGTCTTTTTCCTGGGCATGATCTACTAGATTCATAGTAGTTGCGAATGTCGTTCCAGGCAACGGGTGAGGAGGCGTCTTCATGCCGCCGCGATCACCTGCCGCTCGCGGCGGAACCAGAGCACGATGCCGATGATCACGGCGATGAGGCTGATGAGCTGCGCGACGGTGAACGGGCCGAGGAAGCGGTCGTCCTTGGCCCGGACGATCTCCACCAGGAAGCGCTCGATGCCGAGGAGGATGAGGAAGAGGGCGAAGGCGCGGCCGCGGCGGTGGGGGCGGCGGTTGACGCGCATGAGAATGATGAACATCAGCAGCGCGGCGCCGGCCTCGTAGAGCTGCGTCGGATGGACGGCCAGCACCTGGTCGGGGGGGATCGACGGGTCGACGCGGACGCCGAACTGGCGGAGGCTCTCGGCGGTGGTCGGAGGCGAGCCTTTGGGGAAAGCGACGCCGACCCAGGAGCTCGTCGGCGCGCCGTAGTCGTCGCCGACGAGGAAACAGCCGATGCGGCCCAGGCAGTAGCCGATGGCCAGGGCGGGGGCGGCGGCGTCGGCGGCGCGGAGGTAGTCGACCTTGCGGCGGAGGATGACCCAGGAGCAGGCGGCGGCACCGCCGATCAGGCCGCCGTACCAGACCAGGCCGGCGCGGTCGAAGAGGAGGTGCCAGTCGCGGAAGAGGATCGCGTAGTAGACCTTCGCCCCGATGATGCCCCCCAGCGCGGCGGCCATCACCATCGTCGAGGCCAGGTCCTCGGACAGCCCATAGCGGCGGAACTGCCTGGTCAGTATCCACCCGGCCACGACGAAGGCCAGGAACATCATCAGGCCGAACGTGGTGATCTCGAACGAGCCGAAGCGGAAGAGGGTCGGGTACATGCGCGCGCAGGATACCGCTACTGCGCCCCGACCCGCTCCAGGCTCGCCTTCTGATCGGAGATGAAGCGGAAGACGTCCACCTTCCCGGCGGCGTCGAGGTGCTGCGAGACCTCGAAGAGCTGCACGGAGAGGAGCGTGTTCAGGCCCTCGTCGAGGACGGCCTTGCGCTTCTCGAACGGCAGCTCGGAGATGTTGGCGATGAGCATGTTCTCGTCGAAGCGGCCGTACTGGTCGAAGAAGACGCCGGACCAGAGCTCGTCCGTCTCCGCGTTCTGGAGCACGGTCATGAAGACCTCGCGCGCCTGGTCCTCCCCCACCGCGTTGTTCAGCGCGTCGAAGAGGCGGCCGAACATGTCGTTGTAGGTCGAGATCACCTTCAGCAGCTCCGGCGAGTCCTCCACGTCGAGGAAGACGGGGCGGAAGCCCTTCCCTTCCGGGGCCATCTCCACCAGGCGGGCGGAGAGGAGCTGGAAGAGGATGCGCGTGACCTCGAACTCGGTCAGGTCCGAGAGGCCGATCAGCTCGCGCACCGAGCGCTGGCCGTCGATGTTGTTGTAGACGGCGATCTCGTGGTCGTTCATGTCCAGGTCGCGGAAGTCGGGCTGGCCGCCCGGCACGCGCATGAAGACCACATCCGGGCCGGGGATCTTCTCCCGGATGCGCGCCGTCTCGTCCAGGCGGCGAATGCCTTCCATGATCACGCTCGAGGTGTTGAGGGCGAGCACGATGCGCTCGGCATTCAGCTCCTCGGCCGACTCGTAGAAGGCGAACGAGCCCTCCGTCCAGCCGAAGACGGAGTACATGATCTCCAGCGCCTGGTTCTTGACGCCCCACCAGAGGTCTTTCGGCGAGATGGCGCCCATCTGGACGAGGAGCTTCCCGTGGCGGGTCTGGGCCGTGACGCGGCGGCGAGTCTCCTCGTACTGCTGCTGGCTGATCTTGCCGTTGCGGAGGAGGAATTGCCCGAGGGAGTGCTCGGGGGAGCTGGAGGAGGCGAAGACGATCTCGCCGTCCTTCCAGAGGACCACGCGCTCCAGGTGGTTCTGGCGGAGGACGAGCTTCCCGCTGCGGCGGATCATCGCCACGAAGCTGAGCACGTCCGGCAACTGGATGCGGGAGAGATCCCCTTCGAGGATCGGCTTTTCAGGCATGGACCCGGCGGTACTGTGGCAAAAGTGCGCGGCGGGCGCAACTGGTTGTTGGTTGTTAGTTGTTGGTTGTTAGTAGGCCATCCGGCCGGACAAACTACTAACAACCAACAACTAACAGCCAGCAACTACGTCTTCCTGCACCGCGGCACCACCTCGCCCAACACGTCCAATAAGCGATCCACCTCATCGAGAGTATTGAACCGCCCAAACGAGAAGCGCACGGTGCTCTTCGCCTCCTCCGGGGTGAGGCCCATGGCCAGCAGCACGCCGCTCGGCTCGATGCGGCCGGAAGAGCAGGCGGAGCCGGTGGAGGCGGCGATGCCGCTCAGGTCGAGGCCGATCACGATGCCCTCGGCGTCGGCGCCGGGAAAGGTCACGCTGGAGGTGTTCGGGAGGCGCGGCGCCTCGCGGCCGTTGATGACCACGTCGTCGCCGAGGCGGGACTCGAAGTGGTCGCGTAACGGGGCGAGGTCGTGCCGGGGGAGGGCGGCGGCG
>DATEOX010000559.1:0-3680 GCA_035273585.1 Thermoanaerobaculia bacterium | reverse complement strand
AACAGAGGGCTCACGGCCGCACGATGAACTGCTGGCTCGCCGGCGTCACCTGCAGCGTGTAGACGCCCGTGGGGCGGCGGACGGTGGCCACGGCCTGGAAGCCGGGGAACTTGAGCACGGTGCCGATGATCTCGCCGCCGTCGCTGACTACGAACGCGCGCACCGCCTCCTCGGCCGACTCGGCATCGCCGACGTGAAACGACACGTTGTTCTCGCCGGCGATCGGCTTTCCGCTGATGTCCGTCAGGTGGCGCTGCTCGATGGTGAATCGCATGAACATCCTTGGGTTCCCAACATATATGACGCGCCCCAGACGCTGCAATTCTGATGCAATGACCCCTGTTCTATACTCCCCAAAAGGGGCGGACATGAGCGACGAACGAGTTCTGCGAGACGAGATCCCGGTGATTGGCAGAGTCGAGATCCGCGAGGTGGAAAGGCCCACGCCGCTCCCCTCCGAGCGCTTCGCCGACGTCCCCATGGCCCTCACCTTCGACGACGTCCTCCTCAAGCCCTCCAAGTCCGAGCTCCACCCCAACTTCGTCGACGTCTCCACCCGCCTCACCCGAGACATCCGCCTGAACATCCCCATCCTCTCCGCGGCCATGGACACCGTGACCGAGGCTCGCCTGGCCATCGCCATGGCCCAGCAGGGCGGCCTGGGCGTGATCCACAAGAACATGCCCATCGACGCGCAGGCGGAAGAGGTCGACAAGGTGAAGCGGTCCGAAGCGGGGATGATCGTCGATCCCGTGACCATGCGCCCCTGGCAGCGCATCTCCGAGGCGCTGCAGGTGATGGGGAAGTACAAGATCTCCGGCGTGCCGGTCACGGATGCGAACGGCAAGCTGGTCGGCATCCTGACCAACCGCGACCTCCGCTTCGAGACCCGCTTCGACCTGCCGATCTCCGAACGGATGACCAAGGATGAGCTGGTCACGGTGCCGGTGGGCACGACGCTGGAGCAGGCGCGCGAGGTGCTGCACCAGCACCGCATCGAGAAGCTGCTCGTAGTCGATGCGAACGGCGACCTCAAGGGCCTCATCACCGTCAAGGACATCCAGAAGAAGCTGCGCTATCCGAACGCGGCCAAGGACTCGCTGGGCCGGCTTCGCTGCGGCGCCGCGATCGGCGTCGGCAAGGACGGCCTCGACCGCGCCCGCGGGCTGATCGACGCCAAGGTGGACGTGATCGTGATCGACTCCGCGCACGCCCATTCCGCCGGCGTGATGGACACCATCCGCCAGTTCAAGAAGCTCTATCCCGACACGCCGCTCATCGCCGGCAACGTGGCAACGTACGAGGGGGCGCGCGACCTCATCGAGCTCGGCATCGATGCCATCAAGGTCGGCATCGGGCCGGGATCGATCTGCACCACGCGGGTGGTGGCCGGCGCCGGCGTGCCGCAGGTGACGGCGGTGATGGAGTGCGCGCGGGCGGCCGAAAAGTACGACGTGCCGCTCATCAGCGACGGCGGAATCAAGTTCTCGGGCGACATCACCAAGGCCCTCGCCGCCGGCGCGAACGCGGTGATGATCGGCTCGCTCTTCGCCGGCACGGACGAGGCGCCGGGCGAGACGATCCTCTACCAGGGCCGCACGTTCAAGGCTTACCGCGGCATGGGCTCCATCGGCGCGATGCAGGCCGGCTCGAAGGACCGCTACTTTCAGGAGGAGACGGACGAGGTCTCGAAGCTCGTGCCGGAAGGGATCGAGGGGAAGGTGCCGTACAAAGGCTCGCTCTCCGCGATGATCCCCCAGCTCGTCGGCGGCCTCCGCTCGGGCATGGGCCTCACCGGCTCGCGTGACATCGACGAGCTGCGCACGAAGTCGCAGTTCGTCCGCATCACCGCGGCGGGCCTGCGCGAGTCGCACGCCCATGACGTGGTGATCACGAAGGAAGCGCCGAACTACCGCATCGAGTCGAATGATTGATCTCGATGACGTCCCGGTGGCGGACGGCTTCCAGGTGGAGCTGCTCGACCGCCACCTGGAGCTGACCAGCAACGACCGCCGCATCGCCTGGTTCCCCGCCTGGGAGAACGCCGACCGCGACCTGCGACACTTCATCCCCTCCGATGTCCCCCTCGGCACGATCGACGAGCCGTTCGTGGATGAGGACGAGGCGTGGAGCATCCGGATCTTCGAGCACGCCGGCTGGATCTATATCCTGGAGGCCGACGAGCCGCAGGCCACGGAGTTCCCCCGTCGCTGGCGCGTCCCGCGCGACCGGTACCTCGAAGCGTGGGCCCGCGTCATCAGCCAGTTCAATCCGGTGCTGGATCTGGACGACTTGCTGGGCGAGAGCGACGCATGAGATGAGTGTCATCCTGAGCCGCGAAGACGGCGAAGGATCCGTACCGATCTCGCGCCGCGCCTGAAGGTACGGATCCTTCGCTCCGCTCAGGATGACACGGGTACAATCCCGCTCCTTCGCGATGGCCATCCCCGCTTTCGATCCTCACGCACGCCGCTTTGCCCACGAGCTGGTCGGCCTCGGCCGCCGGCTGTTCGACGACCTCCTCCGGCTGGCGCGATGACCCTGCACATCGTGCTCGTCGAGCCGCGGGAGGCGGGGAACGTCGGCGCCGCGGCGCGGGTGATGAAGAACTTCGGCTTCGATGACCTGCGTATCGCGGGCGAGCATCCGCAGCTCCTCCCGGTCGCAGGCTGGTGGGCCAGCGGCGCCGACGACCTCCTGGAGCGCGTCACCTTCGCCCCGACCCTGGCCGATGCGATCTGCGACGCGCATGTCACCGTGGCCACGACGTCGACGCGCGGCCGCACCACTCCGGCCGACTTCACGCCGGCCACGCTGGCCGAGCTGTACGCAACGCTGACCGGCGACCAGACGCTGGCCCTGGTCTTCGGCCGCGAGGACAGCGGCCTCACCCGCGACGAGCTGATGGCCTGCCAGCGGACGGCGGTCATCCCCACCAGCCCCTCCTTCCCGACCATGAACCTGGCCCAGTCGGTGGGCGTCTTCTGCTACGAGCTCTCACAGGTCCCGCCGGCGCAAACGGGCCGCGAGCTCGCCCCGGCGGCGCTCATCGAGCGCCTGCACGAGCGCGCCGAGGCGCTGCTGCTCGAGGCCGGGTTCCTCCACGAGAACAACCCGGCGCGCATCTACGACGAGCTGCGCGCCATCGCCGGGCGGGCGGACCTCGACGCGCGCGAGGCGACGATCCTCCTTGGCGTGTTGCGGCAGTTGGAGTGGAAGATGAGGAGCTAGGACGTGGTGCCGGGATGCGGATTGTTCAGGCAATCGGCGATGATCTCGATGAACTTGTCGAGATCGAACGGCTTGAGGATCGAGTTGCAGACCGCCTCGGGCGGGATCTTCTCCACGCCGCGCCGGCCGGCGGCGGTGAAGACGATGATGTGCGGCCGGTGCTCGGGATACTCCTGGCCGATGCGCTCGATGAACTCGTAGCCGTTGAGGCGGGGCATCATCAGGTCGAGGAGGATGAGATCGAATTTGCCGTTCTGCTGCACCTTCTCCAGCCCGGCCGCGCCATCCTCGGCCAGCTCCACGTCGAATTTCATCCGACGCAGCACGGCCTGCAAGAGGACGCGGATCGCCAGGTCGTCGTCGATGACGAGGATCTTTCGTCCGGAACCGTCGATTTTTCCTACCGGCATTGCGAACGTTTCATAAGTTGCATCATGCGAGATACATAC
>DATEOX010000558.1:0-23022 GCA_035273585.1 Thermoanaerobaculia bacterium | reverse complement strand
GGTGCGCGACGGGCAGAAGATTCGCGTCCGGCGTAAGGGCGAGCCGGACCTGGAGATCACCATCCACGTCCGCCCCCATCCCTTCTTCGAGCGCCGCGGCGACGACATCCACATCGAGCTTCCCATCACCGTCGGGGAGGCGGTGAAGGGGGCGGACATCGAGGTGCCGACCATCCATGGCCCGGTGCGCGCGCGCATCCCGGCCGGCACGCAGGGCGGCCAGGCGTTCCGCCTCAGCGGCAAGGGCGTGAAGAAGAAGGGCGGCGCGTACGGCGACCACTACTACAAGGTGCTGGCGCAAGTGCCGAAGAACCTCGGGCCGGAGCAGCTCGCGGCGGTCGATACGCTGGAGCAGGCCTACGAGGAGAGCCCGCGGGCGAAGCTGAAAACGACTCTTTGAGTTGCCCTATCCGGGCGAGAGCGGTACAACGGTCGGGCGCCAGCCATGGATATCGAGCTCCTCCGCGCCGACATCACGTCGATCAAGGTCGACGCGATCGTGAACCCGACGAACCCGCAACTGCAGCACGTCGGCGGCATCGGGCGGGTCCTCGTCCGCGAAGGGGGGGAGGTGATCCAGCGCGAGTCGAGCGAGATCGGCAGCGTGCCGGTCGGCGAGGCGGTGGTCACGACCGGCGGGAACCTCCTCTGCAAGTTCGTCATCCACGCCGTCGCCCCGCGCATGGGGGAGGGCGACGAGGACCGCAAGTTGCGCTCGACCACGATGTCCGCGCTGCAGCGCGGCGAAGACCTGGCCATCGCATCGATCGCCTTCCCGGCCATGGCCTCGGGCATCTTCGGCTTCCCCTTCGACCGCTGCGCGCGGGTGATGCTCGGCGCGACGATCGACTTCCGACCGCAAGCCCGCTCGCTGCGCCGCGCCGTCTACTGCCTTTTCGGCCCCGAGCCGTACGAGGTCTTCGCCCGCGTGCTCCGGGAGCTGCAGGGATGACCGTCGCTCCCGGGCAGATCTTCGTCATCGGCGACTCGCACATCGGCCTCTCGGACGGGAGCGAGCTGCCGATCGTAGCCTGGCTGGCGCGCCTGGAGATGCTCCGGCCGAAGGCGCTCTACCTGAACGGCGACCTGTTCCACTACCTGATCGCCCATCCGAAGTTCCACACGACGTCCGTCGGCCGCGTGTTCGAGGCCTTCCGTGCCGCGCGCGACCGCGGTCTCCCCATCCACTACGTCGAGGGAAACCGCGACTTCTTCCTCAAGGGCTCGTTCGCCGAGGAGTCGGTGACGGACGTGGGGATGGAGTACGAGGTGGAGGCAGGGGGAAAGCGATACCTCATCGTGCACGGGGACATGATCAACGACCGGGACTGGCCGTACCGCTTCTGGCGCCGCGCGTCGAAGAACCCGCTCTCGAAGTTCGCCATCAACCTCATCCCCCGCAAGACCGCGCGCAAATTCGTGGCCAGCGTCGAGCAGCGCCTGGCGAAGTCGAACTTCAAACACAAGTCGCGCATCCCGACCGAGCTGATGGAAGCCTACGCCCGCCGCCGCGCCGCCGAGGGCTACACGCACGTGGTGTTCGGACACTTTCACCAGAAGCTGGTCCTCCCCGGCGCAGCAACGGTGACGATCCTGCCTCCGTGGTACGAGACGGGGGAGGCGATGGTGATTGATCCTGGCTCGGGCGCGTTCTCGTTTGCGTCCATTTGAATGATGAAGGATGAAGGATGAAGGATGAAGGATGAACGGCGGGGATGAATCGGTCGGTCTGTGACCGGACGAAGGCCTTTGCTCTTCGGGTCATTCACCTATGCAGTGCGCTGCCGCGCACCAACGTCGCCGGCGTAATGGGGCGGCAACTCTTGCGATCGGGCACGTCGGTGGGCGCGAACTCGCGCGAAGCATTCCGCGCGCGTTCGACGGCTGAGGCGATCAGCAAAGTGGAGATCGCAATTCAAGAGCTGGACGAGACGATGTATTGGATCGAGCTCCTCGTAGACGCGGAGATCATCTCCGGCAAACGCATCGAGCCGTTACTAGGTGAAGCCGACGAGCTCATGGCCATACTCGTGACGTCCGTCAAAACGATGAAACGCCGCCGCTGACTACCGTTCATCATTCATCATTCATCCTTCATCATTCATCTAGAATCCCTCGATGCTCGTGACTTTCCTCGGCACCGGCACTTCCACGGGCGTGCCGGTCGTCGGTTGCCGATGCGCGGTGTGCACCTCGGATGATCCGAAGAACAAGCGGCTGCGGCAGTCGGTGAAGATCGAGGCGGGGGGCAAGCACTTCCTCATCGACACCACGCCCGACCTGCGCCTGCAACTGCTGCGCGACCCGATTCCGCGGCTCGACTTCATCCTCTTCACGCACTCGCACTCCGATCACCTCATGGGGCTGGACGACATCCGCCCCTTCAACTTCCGGCAGCGGGAGCCGATCCATGCCTTCGCCAACGAGATGACGGCGCGCGCCGTCCGCCGCGCGTTCAGCTACATCTGGAACGACACGCAGGCAGGGGGCGGGAAGCCGCAGCTCGAGCTGCGCGAGATCGATGCGCCGTTCACGCACGAAGGCGTCGAGATCACGCCGATCCCTGTCCTGCATGGCGAGTGGACGATCCTCGGCTACCGCATCGGCGACTTCGCCTACATCACGGACACCAACGGCATCCCCGATTCCTCGATGCCGCTGCTGGAGGGGGTCGAGGTGCTGGCAATCGACGGCCTACGTCCCGCGCCCCCCCACCCTACTCACTTCACCATCGGCGAAGCCATCGAGGCGGCGCGGAGGATCGGCGCGCGGACGACGTGGCTCATCCACCTCACGCACGACATCGACCACGCCTCGTTCGACGCCACCCTCCCGGAGGGCGTGCACCTCGCGTACGACGGCCTGCGGCTGGAAGTCGCATGAAGAACATCGAGCAGGTGGCGCGCGTCGATGCGCGCGTGGTCGTGCCGCCGTCGAAGTCGTACTCCGTGCGCGCGCTGCTGCTCGCGGCGATGGCCGACGGCGACACGCGCCTGGAGAACGTCCTCGACTCGGATGACACCCGCTACGCGCTCGAGGCGCTGCGCGCGATCGGCTTCAGGCTCGAAGGCACGTTTGCCAAAGGACTCACGATCGGGCCGCGGGTGAGCATGCAGGCGAACGAAGTGCCGATCTTCGTCGGCAACGCCGGCACGGCGATGCGTTTCCTCACCGGCTGGCTCTCGTTCACGCCGGGGCGCTTCCTGCTGCAGGGCGAGGAGCGGATGCACAACCGTCCGATCGGCGACCTGGTCGACGTGCTGCTCGGCATCGACGCGGAGGTGGAGTACGTCGAGCGCGAGGGCTACCCGCCGCTGCGCATCCGCGGCAAGAAGATGCGGGGCGGCTTCGAGGTGACGATCTCCGCCGCGACCTCCAGCCAGTTCGCCTCCTCGCTGATGATGGCCGGCGCGACGCTGCCCAGCGGCATCACCCTGCACGTCTCGTCGATGGCCTCCGCGCCGTACCTCGACATCACCGCCGACATCCTCCGCGCATTCGGCGCGAACGTGGAGCGCATCGGCGACTCCTTCCGCGTCTGGGGCAAAAAACTCGAGCGCGAGCACTACTGCGTGGAGGGCGACTACTCCTCCGCCTCGTACTGGTTCGCCGCCGCCGCGGCCACCGGCGGCGTGATGCGCGTCGGCGGCCTGGCCCATCCCAGCGCACAAGGCGACGCGCGCTTCCTCGACGTTCTCGAAGCGATGGGCTGCCGCGTCACGCGCAATCCGGATGAGATCGTGGTCGAGGGACCGCAACAACTGCGCGGCGGCACATTCGACTGCAACGCCACGCCGGACCTCGTCCCGACGCTGGCCGCCATCGCGCCGCTGGCCGACGGGCCGGTCGAGATCGTGAACGTGGCCAACCTCCGCGTGAAAGAGTCCGACCGCATCGCCACCGTCGCCTCCGAGCTGCGCCGCCTCGGCGCGCGCGTCGAGGAGCGCGAAGACGCGCTGCGCATCGAGCCCGGCTGGGGTGACGAGCAGGCGGTCATCGAGACGCACAACGACCACCGCATCGCCATGGCCTTCGCCATCGCCGGCCTCGCGCGGGGGCGCGTCACCATTGCGAACGAGCAGGTCGTGTCGAAGTCGTACCCGCGCTTCTGGCGGACGCTGGACGAGGTCGTGAAGGTGTCATCCTGAGCCGCGGAGACGGCGAAGAATCTCCCGGCAAGCACGAGGAGATCCTTCGCCGTCTGACGCGGCTCAGGATGACAGGATAGTCACGCTAGACTGAGCACCTCGATGCCCGCCTGGTACATCATCCTCGCCTTCCTGTTCGTCCTGGCGAACGGCTTCTTCGTGGCGGCGGAGTTCGCCATCGTCAAGGTCCGGGCCACGCAGCTCGCGGAGCTGGCGGACGCGGGAAGCGCGCGAGCGCGGATGGCCAAAAGGCTGGTCAAGCAGCTCGACGCCTATCTCTCCGCCACGCAGCTCGGCATCACCCTCGCCTCCCTCGCCCTCGGCTGGATCGGCGAGCCGGCCTTCGCTCATCTCATCGAGCCGCTCTTCATCCGCACCGGCGCGGCGGCGCCGGCGCTGGCGCACTCCATCGCCTCCTCCGTCGCCTTCGCCATCATCTCCATCCTGCACATCGTGCTGGGCGAGCTGGCGCCGAAGTCGATCGCCATCCAGAAGCCGGTCGGCACCACGCTCTGGGTCGCCCACCTGCTGCGCTCGTTCTACGTCCTCGCCTTTCCGGCCATCTGGCTGCTCAACGCCGTCTCGCGGCTCGTGCTGCGCGCGATCGGCATCCATCCGGCGTCCGAGCACGAGATGGCCCATTCGCCCGAAGAGCTGCGGATGATCCTGGCCAGCAGCGAGAAGGCGGGCATCCTCTCCGAGGAGAACCGGGAGATCATCGAAGGGGTCTTCCAGTTCTCCAAGCGGACGGCGCGGCAGATCATGGTCCCGCGCACGGACGTGGCGGTCCTCTCCACCACGAAATCGATCGCCGAGAACCTGGAGATCATCCGCAACACGCGCCACACGCGCTATCCGCTGTCCGAGGGGACGCTCGATCACACCATCGGACTCATTCACGTGAAGGATCTCTTCCTGGCGCAGTTGCGCGGGCCGGGGAAGCCGCTGAATGAGCTCAAGCGGGACATCCTCTTCGTGCCGGAGAACAGCACCGTGGAGCGGCTGCTCTCGCAGTTCATCGAGCAGAAGACGCACATGGCCGTCGTCGTGGACGAGTACGGCGGCGCGTCCGGCATCGTGTCGCTGGAGAACATCACCGAGGAGCTGTTCGGGCAGATCCAGGACGAGTTCGACCGCGAGCGGCCGGAGATCGAGCCGCTCGGCAACGGCAAGTACCGCGTGCGCGGCGACTACTTGATCGAGGACCTCGCCGACCGGCTGAAGATCGACCTCGGCGAGCCGGATGAGGAGACGATCGGCGGCTACGTCGCGGCCCGCCTCGGACGCGAGGTGGCGCCCGGCGACGAGGTCACGCTCGGCGACCTCAAGGTGCGCGTGCTGGAAGGGCAGCGCTTCCGCGTGCGCTGGGTGCTGGCGGAGCTGCCGCTGCCGCAGACGGAAGAGATCGCGGAAGAGGGGACGGGGTGAGCGGGCGTCTCGCCCGGAGGAAACCGCGGCACGAGGACGTGCCGCGGCCGGCGGGCGGGACGCCCGCGCGCCATCATTTGAAGATGCCGGTGATCCTGCCCGGGAGACTGGCCACGATCCTCCATGCCTTCTGCATCACTCCCTGATCGTGGGTGTGAACCGCGTGCGCGTGCCGCGCGTTGCGCGATTCCTTCAGAATGCGATCGGTTTCCTGAATGCGCATCTGACCTCCTTTCTCACTTCAAATTAAGTGCGAGAGGGGTGCCAGTGTCATCCTGAGCCGCGAAGACGGCGAAGGATCTCCCGGCAAGCGCGCGGAGATCCTTCGCTTCGCTCAGGATGACAGGGCGCCCTCCGCCTCATCGTGATATTTGCGCTCCGCTTTCTCGTGGTAATCGCGCACGATCCTGCACACCTCCTCGGGGTCGTCGACCACGTGGATGCTGTCGACGTCCTCCTGCGTGATGTTGTTCGCGGCGAGGACGCGCTCGCGGAGCCAGCCGATGAGGCCGGCCCAGTACTCGCTGCCGTAGAGGATGACCGGGAAGTCGGAGATCTTCTTCGTCTGGATGAGCACCAGCGCGCCGAAGAGCTCGTCGAGCGTGCCGAAGCCGCCGGGGAAGGTCACGAAGGCCTCGGAGTACTTGATGAACATCGTCTTGCGCACGAAGAAGTAGCGGAACTCCATCGCCTTGTCGACGTACGGGTTCAGCTCCTGCTCGAACGGGAGCTGGATGTTGCAGCCGATGGAGAGCGCGCCGCCGCGCTGCGCCCCCTTGTTCGCCGCCTGCATGATCCCCGGCCCGCCGCCGGTGATGATGGCGAAGCCGGCCTTGCCCAGGAGCTCCGCGGTGCGGACGGCGTCCTCGTAGTAGCGGTCGGCGAGCTGCGTGCGGGCCGAGCCGAAGATCGAGACGGCCGGATAGACGTCGGCGAGGTGGTCGAAGCCGGTGACGAACTCGCTCGTGATCCGCAACACGCGCCAGGAGTCGCTCTGCAGCGTCGCGGCGCGGGTCGGGCGATCGAGGAGCTTGCGGTCTTCGAGCGCCTCGCGGCGGGTGGGTGGGATGTGGAGGCCTTCTTTCGGCATCCGCGGATTGTACGTGGGGCCGGCTGGAGAGCCGGCCCTACATTCGATTACATCCGCAGCTTGATCACCGCGGTCTCCACGAGGCGGTCGCCCGGGAGGTCGCGCTGCCAGGCCGTGACCTTCACGCTGCCGGTCTCGCGCATCGTGCCGAACGCGGTCCGGACGCGGAAGCGCAGGTTCGAGCTCTCGCCCGGCTGGATGTTGCCGAGGGTGAAGTGATAGACGCTCGAGCCGGGGTCGTGCGTGACGTTGATGCCGCGACCGTTCGTCTGGTCGAGCACGATGAGCTGCGACGGCAGCTCCACGTCCACCAGCACGTTCTCGATGTTGTTCACGCCGCGGTTGCTGATCTCGATGTCGAGGTTGTCCTCGCCGTTCTCCGGGAGGTCCTTGGGGTGATTGATGTTGATCTTGAGGAGCTGGCCCCGCGAAGTCACGGCCATACCACCCGACTTGCAGGAAGTCATGGCGAAGGCCGTGAGCAGCGCCAGCGCAATGATCAGGATGTGATTCTTTCTCATCGTTTTACGTCTCCTTCGCCCGCTCCACAGTGCAAACCGGGTGCACGGACGGCATCCTCTTTGCGAGCCTCGCCGGACGCGTCCGTATGAACAGCAGCGGCAGCTACTTTCTGGGTGTAGATGGCGGAGCCTCGAAAACGGCGGCGGTCGTCACCGACGAGACCGGCCGGCCTCTCGGGCGCGGCGTGGCGGGCGGCTCGAACCACCTGCGGGTCGGCATCGAGCAGGCCACGCGGAACGTCGAGCGGGCGGTGAACATCGCCCTGGTCGAGACCGGCATCGCCATCCGCCAGATCGAATACGCATACTGCGGCATCGCCGGCTCCGACCACCCCGAGCATCACGAGAAGGTCGTCGAGGCGCTGAGCGTGTTTTTTCCCGGCGGCAACTTCGTGGTCGACACAGACGCGCGCATCGCCCTCACCGGCGCGATCGGCTTCGGAGCGGGCGTGGTCATCATCTCCGGCACCGGCTCGGTGGCCTTCGGGCGCAACGAGCAGGGGAGCGAGGGGCGGGCGGGAGGATGGGGACCGACGCTCGGCGATGAGGGAAGCGGCTACGCCATCGCCCGCGACGGCCTCTCGGCCATCGTCCGCGCATATGACGGTCGCGCGCCGGAGACGGCCATGACCGACCTCCTCTGCCGGGAGTACCTGATGTGCCAGCCCGCCGACCTGCCGCGCTTCGTCTACGCCACCACCACCCACGCCGACGACATCGCCCGTTTCGGGAAGCTGGTGATGGAGTCGGCGACGGCGGGCGACCCGGTCGCGTCCGGCATCCTCGAGCACGCCGGGCGCGAGCTCGGCGAATGCGTCCTGGCCGTGATCCGCAAGCTGGAGATGGCCGGGCAGGACTTCCCCGTGGCGTATGTCGGCGGCGCCTTTCACGCCGGGCCGCTGCTCATCGATCCGATGCGCCGGACGATCAACGCCGAGGCGCCGAGGGCGACCTTGGTCAAGCCGCTCCGGTCGCCGGTGGAAGGGGCGGCCATGATGGCCATCCGCGCGGCGCAGAGCCCCCGCCCGACCCGGCGCGGTGTCGGAACGTAAACTTCGCGTTAACAGACTTGTCAAAGAACTTCCTTGCGACAAGATTGCCACCCAGGAGGAGGAGACCCATGAAGCAGCGACTCTCTCTCACACTCGCGTTTCTCGTATTGCTGTCCATCCCCATCGCGGCCCACGCCCAGACCTTCGGCGCGGTCCTCACCCCGAGCCAGGAGAACCCGCCCACCAGCAGCTCGGGATCGGGCAACGCCACCGTGACTCTCGACTCGAGCCACACCCAGGTGGCCGTCTCGCTGACCATCACCGGCCTGACCGGACCGGCGACGCTGGCGCACATCCACAAGGCGCCGCGCGGCGTGAACGGCCCCGTGGTGATCGACTTCAACCCGTCGGTCAACCTGGTGGGCAACAAGCTGAACGCGACGTTCAACATCACCAAGATCCTCGGTGACGACATCGCCGAGCACCCTGACCAGTTCTACGTGAACGTGCACACCGCGGCGAACCCCACCGGCGAGATCCGCGGCCAGCTCTCCCTCACCTCGGACGTCGTCCGCTACGCCGGCGAGCTGCGCGGCTCGAACGAGGTGCCGCCGAACTCCAGCACCGCCGTCGGCGCGTACTACATCACCATCGACCCGTCGTTCAACCTCACCTGGGAGGTGAACATCGGCGCGCTGCAGAACGCGACCCTGTCGCACATCCACGACGGCGCGGCCGGCACGAACGGGCCGATCCTCATCACCTTCGCCTCCAGCTCCGGCCAGTTCCAGAACGGCCGGACCTTCGGCACGACCTCCATCGCCGGCCTGAACGCCGAGACCCGCCAGCGGCTGCTCACCTCGCCGCAGGGCTTCTACGTCAACGTCCACTCCAATGCGTTCCCGGGCGGCGAGATCCGCGGCCAGCTCACGCCGGCGCAGGAGTACGAGGTGGCCATCGCCGGCCGCGTGACGAACGCTCTGGGGCAGACGTTCGTGACGAACCTGCGCGTCTTCAACCCGAATTACGACAGGTCGGTCGGCGCGCTGCTGGAGTACTTTGCGCCCAACCCGCCGGTGGCCGGCACCGCGACCGCGAGCCTTGCGGTGAACATCCCGCCCCGCGGCACGGCGGTGTTCGACGACGTCAACGGGCCGGGCGGCTTCAACGTGCCAGGCACGGGCGGCGTGCGCGTATCGAGCTTCAGCAAGCTCGCCGTGACCTCGCACATCTTCAATGACCTGCGGCCGCAGCAGAAGGGGACCATCGGCCAGTTCGTGCCGGCGGTGAAGTTCGAGAACGCGCTGCGCCGCGGCGTCCTCACCCAGCTCTCGAACCGCGACATCACCCAGTCGGTGACCGGCTTCCGCACCAACATCGGCTTCTTCAACCCGAACAACCAGACGGTGACGGTGCGGATGGAACTGCGCGACGAGAACGCGATCCTGCTCGGCCAGGGAGTCGTAACCCTCGCGCCGTACGGGCAGGTGCAGAACGCCGTGGCCGGCTACTTCCCGAGCGCGGACGTGGCGAACAAGCCGAATCTCTCGGTCTCGTTCGATGCCTCCGCGCCGGTGGTCGGCTACGCGTCGGTGGTCGATAACATCTCCTCGGATCAGATCTTCGTCAGCGCGCAGGAGGACGTGGGCGTCAACACGCAGTGACGCTGCTGCGCAGACATGCGCTCGTGATCGGCGCCGCCCTGGTGGCGGCGCTTTTCGTGCTCGCCGGCCGCGTCTCGTTGGGCGCGGCCGCGCGGGCCATCGACGTCGACCTGCTGCTCGTCCTCTTCGCGCTGCTGGTGACGGTCGAGATCCTGCGCGCCTCCGCGTGGCTCGACCTCGCCGTCGCGGCGACGGTGACGCGCTTCCACCGCACGCGCTCCTTCGCCGCGGCGCTCATCGTCTTCACCGGCGCGCTCGCCGCGCTGGTGACGAACGACGTCGCGTTGTTCGTCGTGATCCCGTTCACGGTCGTGGCCAGCCGCTTCTCCGACTTCGACCTGGAGGACGCCGTCGTGCTGGAGGTCATCGCCTCGAACCTCCTCGGCTGTCTCACGCCGCTGGGCAATCCGCAGAACCTCTTCGTCTTCCATCGGTCGGGCTGGAGCGCCGGCAGCTTCGTGATGACGATGCTGCCCTTCGTCGCCTTCTGCGACCTCGGCCTCGCCTGCGCGCTGCCGCTCCTCGGCCGCTCCCGCCCGATGACGCGCACGGAGGTGACCCTGCCGCCGCGCAACAACGCCGCGGCGCTCGCCGGCGCGGCGTGCTTCGCGCTCGTGCTGCTGGAGATCGCGCGCGTTGCGCCCGCGTGGCCCGCGGCTCTCGCGGCGCTGATCGCCGGCGCGTTTTTCCTGCGGCGCCGCTTCTTCGCCACCGATCTCTCGATCGTGCCGCTGTTCCTCTTCGCCTTCGTGATCGTCGCCGGGCTGCGCACGTTCGGCGCCGTGCGGGCGGACATCTACTGGACGTCCATCGGCCTCTCGCAGGTGATCTCGAACGTGCCGGCGACGGTGCTCCTCGCCCCGTTCGCGAACGGCGACTGGCGCACGCTGCTCTACGGCGTCAACGCCGGCGGCTGCGGCACGATCATCGCCTCGCTGGCCAACCTCCTCGGCTGGCGGATCTACGTCCGCGAGTCCGGCCGCGACCCACGCTTCTTCCGGAGGTTGATGGTCATCAACTTCGCGTTTCTGGCGTGGGCCGCGGCGGGCGGGTGGTTGTTGCGATGACTACTTCAGCGCCGCGATGCTCTGGTCGCGCGCGGCGCGGAACTCGTCTCCCGGCTTCCAGTTCGGCATCTGGGGAGCGTTGGCCGCCTCCCAGCCGAGCCAGAATCCGAGCTGACCCATCTGCACGGCGGGCTTCCAGTCCCACTTCGGATCGAACTCGTCCGAGGGCTGGTGGTAGTGCTTGTCGCGGTACTCGTCGCCCATCTTCTTGCCCCAGCCGGCGGGCTGGCCGACGATCTCCTGCCCCTGGTCGACGGAGAACGCCGGGACGCCGACCTTGCCCAGGCTGAAGTGGTCGGAGCGGTAGTAATGGCCCTGCTCCGGCTCCTGGTCGGGGACGATCTTCAGGCCGAGGGCTTTCGTCACCTTCTGCGCGGTGGGGTAGAACGTCGTCCGCTCCACGCCGTTCATCGTCACGTCCGCCACCTCGCCGAGCTGGAAGATGGAGTCGAAGTTGAGGTTGAGGGCGATGCGGCCGGCGGGGATGGTCGGGTTCTGCCCGTAGTACGCCGATCCGAGCAGCCCCTGCTCCTCGGCCGCGACGGCGGCGAAGATGATGGAGCGCTTCGGCCGCGCGGCCTTCGTCCAGACGCGGGCCATCTCGATGAGCAGCGCGCAGCCGCTGGCGTTGTCGACGGCGCCGTTGTAGATCGTGTCGCCGGTCTCGTCCGGCGTGCCGATGCCGAGGTGGTCGTGGTGGGCCGTGTAGAGGACCGCCTCGTCCTTCAGCTTCGGATCGGAGCCGGTGAGCTTTGCGACCACGTTGGCCGTATCGAAGGGCCGGACCTTGCTGCCGATGTTGCCGGTGAACTTCACGCCGAGCGGCACCGGCTCGAAGTCGCGCGAGGAGGCGGCCTGCGTCATCTTGGCCAGGTCGAGGCCGGCGTTGGCGAAGAGCTTCGTGGCCACGTCCTTCGAGATCCAGCCGGCGAAGCGGAGCTTGGACTCCCCTTCCTTGTTCTTGATGTACGAGCGCTCGCCGCCCCACGAGTTGCGCACGACCGGCCAGCCGTAGCCGGCCGCCTCGTCGGTGTGGATGAGGATCACGGCCGCGGCATTCTTCGCCGCGCCGGTCTCGTATTTGTAGGTCCAGCGGCCGTAGTACGTCCGCGCCTTCCCCTTGAAGAGGTCCGGCTCGGCGGCGCTCGCCGGCGGGTCGTCGACGAGCATGACCAGCGTCTTGCCCTTCGTGTCGAGGCCCTTGTAGTCGTCCCACTTGTACTCCGGCGCGGTGACGCCGTGGCCGACGAAGACGACGTCGGAGTCGATCGTGTTCGTCGTGCTCTGCGTCTCGTCACCGCCGACGAACTGGTCCTTGTAGGCCAGCGGGCCGATGACCGGCGCGCCGTTCCTGGTGAACGACACGGAGGTCGTGGCCGGGTCGAGCTCGAGGCCGATCAGCGAGACTTTCTGGAAGTACGTGCCGTTGTCGCCGTTCGGCTCCAGCCCGAGGGCCTCGAACTGCGCGGCGATGTAGTTGATGGCGAGCTGGCCGCCGCGGGTGCCGGGGCCGCGCCCTTCGAGCAGGTCGCTCGAGAGGAACCAGTCATGGGCGCGCATGGCGTCGGCGTTGAACGCCGCCAGCGCGGGCTTGACCGCCTCGGGGATGGCGGACATCGTCCAGTTGCCTTTCGACACTGTGGTTTGCGCGGCGAGCGACAGCGCCGCCACGACGACCGCAAGGATGCTCAGGGACCGCAAGCGATGCATTTCGTCTCCTTTGATCAGGCGCAGTAGGATAGCGGAACAGAGCTGTAAGCGAATCGAATCCGCGCCAGTCCAACCTCAGGTCACGAAAGGAGAAACGTCCATGATTCGTCGAATCCTCGTCGCCCTCCTCCTCACGGTCACGGTCTCGGCCGGGTTCCTCGTCGGCCGCGCCACCGCCGCGCAGCCGCAGATGCAGTCCGCCCTCAACAACCTCCGCCAGGCCCGCACCAACCTCGACCGCGCCACGCCCGACAAAGGCGGCCATCGCGAAAAGGCCCTCAGGCTGGTGAACGAAGCCATCGGCGAGGTGGAGGCCGGGATCAGTTTCGATCGGCGGCACTGATTTTTTCAGTTGCTGGTTGCTGGTTGCTAGTTGCTGGTAGTACATCCGGCCTGAACGAGCTACCAGCAACCAGCAACTAGCAACCAGCAACTGAATGGGCTCCGACTCCCTCTGCCACATCTCCTACGACGGCTCGACGCACGAGGCAAAAGCTCTCCTCGAGACCGAGGAGCTGATCATCCGCGGCACGCTGCGCCTGAAGGTGCCGTTTCGCGAGGTGCGCGATGTCGCGGCCGACGACGGGGTGCTGCGGCTCCGCTGGCCGGGGCACGAGCTGCGCATCCACCTCGGGCCGGACGCGACCAAGTGGGCGGAGAAGATCCGCAATCCGAAGAGCGTCCTCGACAAGCTCGGCATCAAGGCCGGGCAGCGGGTGTCGGTGGTCGGGGTGATCGAGCACCTCGAGGAGCTGGAGGCCAAGAGCGGGGACGTGTCGCGCAAGCTGCGCAAGGGCAGCGACGTCATCTTCTTCGCCGCCTCTGTGCGCGCCGAGCTCGACCGTCTGGCGTCGTTGCGCGAGGCGCTGAAGCCGGACGGCATGCTGTGGGTCATCCGGCCCAAGGGCGTGACGGCGATCACGGAGGCGGACGTGATGGCCGCCGGCAAGGCAGCGGGGCTCGTGGACGTGAAGGTGGTGAAGTTCTCCGAGACGCACACGGCCGAGAAATTTGTCATCCCGGTGGCGAGGCGGTAGCCATCTCCGACTTTTTTTCACGTCTACCTGATTTGAAACAAAATCCGGGGTAGGGATGTCGGGATGTAAATCACTCCTATGCAGAGTGACCTATAAAACAACCGCCGAATTCAACGCGATGACCGCCATCCACGTGCCGCTGAGCGAGCGTCTCCTCGATCGTCTGGCCGACATCCTGGTCGCGAGCGACGACATCGTCGACATGATCCGGATGGGCGAGCGCGTACCGGACGATCGCACCGCCGAGGTGCTCACGTCCGTGCGCCGCGTCTACGATCAGATCAATGACCTGATGAAGCAGTTGACCGATTAATCCTACGCGCCCGCCACGCGCGCATCCTTCCTCCGCTGCAGCCACGCCAACAGGCCGGACGGGCGATATCCGCGGTCCCTGTCCCAGCGCTCCAGCACGCTCGGATGCACCGACTGGGTCGGGTCGGGCTGACCGTCGGCGCAGAGACCGATGGCCCGGTCGACGGGGCGGGTGATCTTGTACAGCGTCGAGCGCGAGTCGTGCGCCGCGGCGGCGAAGTTCGCCCGAAGGCCGAAGGTGAGCAGCGTCTTCGCGTCGAAGACCAGGCCGGCGTCGCGCGCCTTGCCGATCATCCAGTCCAGCGCGACGTCCGACAGGCCGGTCTCCGGATAGCCGCCGCCGACGTCGCTGTGCACGCCGGCGAACCAGACCTGCTCCACCTGCTGCCCCTCCCTTGGCGTGTACTGCCACAGGGTCGGCTGGAACGGCTCGCGGCGCTCGTCGATGGCCAGCGCGTGGTAGGCGTGCTCGACGATCTTCGAGAGGCGCGTGTCGTGGAACTGGTAGTCCTTGCGCGTCATCCAGCGCAGGCCCCGCAGCGGGATGCCCAGCGACCCGACGGTGTCCCACACGCCGATGAACTTCACCGGCACCTCCCGCTCGCCGCACACCGAGTGCGCCTTGCGGAACTCCAGCGCGACCGGGTCGTCCGGACCATGCTGGTGGTCGTGATACATGGCCACCGCGGCCGAGTATTGGTTCACCGACTCCCGCTTGAGGATGCCGCAGTTGCGGATCATCCCCACGATGCTCCGCGCCGTGAACGCGCCGCGGCTGAAGCCGAAGATGTAGATGTCGTCGCCGTCCTCGTAGTTCGCGACAAGGAACCGATAGGCGTCATAGATGTTCGCCTCCAGCCCGTCGCCGAACGCGCCGCCGGTGTAGCGGTCGAGCGCGTTCCCGGTGCCGACGCCCTCGTGGTAGTAGATGACTTGCGGCGTGTCCTTGTCCGCCCGTTTGGCGATGCGGTACGCCATCTTCACCACGTTGGTCGGGCAGGGAGAGCCGTTCGCCTGCTGGTCCGCCCGGTTCCAGGTGCCGTCACAACAGATCACCAGTTTCTTCATGATGGTGGTAGAGGCGTTGTCTGTTGTCGGTTGTCCGTTGTCGGCACTGACAACCGACAACCGATAACGCCTTCGAGTGGTAGTGACGGCTCGACGGAAACCGTTTCAGCCGCGCTTCGGCGCGAGGATCGCGAGGATGTTGCCTTCCGGATCGGTGAGCCAGGCGATGCGGTGGCTGCCCTGATCGGCGATGCCCCGCGCGTCGGTCTTGATCGGCCCCATGTCGTACTGTTCGAACTTCACGCCCTTGGCCGTGAGGCCGTCGACCACCGCGTCGAGGTCGTCGACGGTGAAGGTGATGGCCGTGTGCTCGGCCTTCGTGCGCCCGGGGCGCTGGTACATCAGGATGGACGAGCCGTTGCCGGCCTCGAACACCGCGACCATCTGCTCCGGGACGTCTTGCTTCTTCAGGCCGAGGACTTCCGTGTAGAACCTCGTCGCGCGGTGGATGTCCTCGGCCGGGACGGTGGCCTGGGCGAACGCGTCTGCTAACGACACTGCACTGCCTCCTACGCCGTGCCGAACCGCTCCGCGGCGCGGGCCTTGGCCCGTTCGGCCTCGGTCTCCCGGTCGCGCGGCTCGGCGTTCGTGACGAGCGAGTCCAGCAATTCGCGTGCAACGTCGGCCACGCGCTCGATGGCCAGCTCGAACGCCGCCTCGTTCGCTTTCGACGGCTTGTTGAAGCCGGAGAGCTTCCTCACGAACTGCAGCGACGCGGCGCGGATCTCGTCATCGGTTGCCGGCGGCTCGAAATTGAAGAGCGTCTTGATGTTTCGGCACATGGCGCAAGAATACCCTCTCGTGCACCGCGCCGGCGATGCCGGCCAGCACCTGGTGGTTCAGCGGGAACTCGAGCATCACGTGCAGAAGGCTGAGCACGTAGAAGACGGCGAACCCGGCTCTGTAGTCGTACGCGTACAGGCCGACGCCGCCCATCCACAACCCGAGGATGGCAAACGCGCGCATGCGGCTCACCTCGTGCCACTTGATGACGGACGTCTTCGAGAACCAGTTCAGGTAGTGATAGAGGTAGGCGAAGGCGATGAGGCGCATCACGGCCAGCTCCGAGCCGCCGGACATCCGGCGCAGGATGCCGTTGAGCTGGTTGAAGCCGCCGTAGAGCTCGCGCACGTGCGCCGACGGCATCACGGACGGCGCGCCGAGAGTGACGGTGGCCACGGCGCAGGCGATGAAGACGCCGAGGGAGACCAGGCCGCTGCGGGTGGCGGACTTCAGCGCGCCGAAGAGGACGAAGCAGCCGGTGAAGATCAGCACGTGGACGATCGTCACCAGGAGGTACGCGGCGATCCCATAGCTCGGATGGCTGGCCGTGACGGCCAGCGTCACGGCGCAGATCCCGAGCAGCGCGGCCATGTTCACCCGCTGCCGCACGTACAGCGCCACGCCGGCCACGAAGAAGGCCATGTAGACCAGCCCGATCTCCACCGTCGGCGCGACCGGCCGGTGCAGGAGGTCGGTGCTGATGAAACCGTACATCACCGCCACCGTCGCCGCGCCGACCACGCCGAGCCACACCCGCCGCAACGGCTGCTTCTTCGTGAAGTACTGCCGGTCGTGCAGCCAGGAGATCTCCGTCAGGTAATGCAGCGGCCCGAGCACGGCGTAGGCGAGGAGGAAAACGTGGAACGGCGCGGCCATCGCCGCCGCGCACGCGGCGACCATCAGCACGACGTTGAGCCAGTTGAGCTGGTCGGGCTTCATTGGGCGGCAAGATAGGGCCGGGCGGGAGGGGGCGCAGTGCGCGGGGTCACGGAGAGTCGCAGTTACTCTCAACCTGTCGCTGTCATACCATGACGGAATGAGCTCCGGGATAGCGCGGGACCTGACCTCGCATCCAAGTTGCACCGATGCCGACTCGGCACCGCAGGGCGAGGCATCGCCGGCCGGTGTTTCGCGCGCGACACGCACGTCGACAGCCGGTGACCGCAACCATTGACCATGGATGAGAAACGGACCGCCGGCCGTTCGCTGAGCGAACGCATTCTGGTTCGCGCGCCCACGGGCGACGACGCCGCGCTGATTGCGCAGATTCTCGGCGAACACGGTTTCATCGTGGTCACCGTCGATGACACCTCGGCGCTGGCCGCTGAATGGGAGGTCGGCGCCGGAATGGTGCTGATCGCTTCCGAGGCCTTGAATGACCCTGACTGCTGCACCTCTCTGAGAGAACTGTGCGATGCACAGGAGCCATGGTCGGAGATCCCGGTTGTGCTGCTGGGCGGCGGCGGCGAACAGGAAGCGGCGCAGGTGAAGCAGACGCTAGGCGAACGCGTCCAGGTTCTGATTCTGGACCGCCCGGTCGGACTGGCCACGTTCGTCAGCGCGACGGAAGCGGCTCTGCGCAGCCGCCGGCGGCAGTACCAGGTGAAGCGCCTCCTCGACGAGCTCGCCGAGTCAGCGGTCCAGATCGCTCGTGCGCACGAGGCGGCGGACCGCGCCAAGGACGAGTTCCTGGCGACGCTCGCACACGAGCTGCGCTCCCCGATGACGGCCATCCTTGGATGGGCGGCCATGCTGAAGACCGCGGATCTCGACGCCGCCGAGGCCACCGAGGCACTGGCGATGATCGAGGCGAGCACCAAGGTGCAGGCGCACATCATCGAGGACCTGATGGACGTGTCGCGGATCATCGCCGGCAAGGCGATGATCGCGCAGGAACTGGTCGAGCTGGGCCCGATCGTGAACAACGTCGTGGCCACGTTTCGTGCGGTGTCCGCGCTGGAGGGGATCGACCTGACGGTCGAGATTCCGCCGGATCGGGTCTTCGTCTTCGCCGACGCGGTTCGCCTTCAGCAGGTCGGCTGGAACCTCCTTTCCAACGCCCTCAAATTCACCCCGCCCGGCGGCTCTGTTCACGTAGCGTTGCGTCGTACGGACGGGACAGCGGAGATTCGCGTCCGCGACACCGGCCGGGGCATGTCCAGTGACTTGTTACCGCACGTTTTCGAGCGTTATCGTCAGGAGAGCTCCACGCGCGACACGCCACAGCGCGGCCTCGGTCTGGGGCTGGCAATCGTTCGGCATCTCGTCGACGGACACGGCGGGAGCATCGAGGCGTTCAGCGAAGGCCCCGGCAAAGGGTCCGAGTTCGTCGTGTCGCTGCCGGTGGCGAAAGCCGATCCACCACGCTAGCGTTTGCCTGCTACTTTTGATCGACTTCTCGTGTCGCCGGACGTGGCGAAGCTTCCGCCGATTGCATCCCTGCAAGGATGCCGCGGAATTCCTCGACGACCGCACCGACGCGAACTCCGTGCGATGTCAGTTGAAAATCGCGCACGGTCTGCTCATGGACGCTGGTGCGCTTCTTCAGCATCGAGATTGCGCGCCGGAAGGCGCCGCGGGTCTCGTAGTAGCGCAACAGGATCACGGCGTCCGCGAGGTAGCTCACGTCGACCGGGGACGAAACCTGACCGAGCGCTCCATGCTGCGAGACGATCAGGATCGTGGTGACTGCTGCATCGTTCAAATAGCTGAGCAGCTCATGCAGGTGAAGGGTGAGGAAGTGCTCCTCCGGCATGGAGTTGAAGTAGCCGTTCAGACTGTCGATGACGATGAGCGAGCCTTCCTGCCTTTCGATGACCGTGCGGACGGTGTAGGCGAACTCGCCTGCGGACATCTCGGCCGGATCGACCTGCTGAATCACGAAGAGGCCGCTTTCGATGAGCGGCGGAAGGTCGAAGCCCAATGACGCGGCGCGCTTCATGAAAACGGTGCGATGTTCCTCGAAGATGAAGAAGACCACTCGTTCGCCTGCGCGCGCCGCCGTGGTTCCGAATTGCAGCGCCAGCGACGATTTGCCCACGCCGGCGGGCCCCATCACCATCGTTGTCGATCCCCGTTCCAGCCCTCCGCCGACGAGAGCGTCGATTTCGGCGATGCCGCTTTGTATGGAGCCCGCCTCGCGACTGATGGTGTGCTGACCCGCGCTCAACCGCGGGAAGACGATGATCCCGCCCTTCTCGATGGTGAAGTCGTGGTAGCCGCCGCGAAACGACACGCCGCGCATCTTCACCACTTCGAGACTCCGCCTGGTATTGCCGTACGTGGGCGCAATGACGCCGAGTGTGATCACACCCTCGGCGAGCCCTTGAACTTCGGAGTCCCCTTTCGCGAGCGTCCGGTCATCGAGCACGAGCGCCGTGATCTGCCTGTCGCGAAAGAAGTCCTTCAAAATCAGCAGCTGCTTCCTGTATCGCAGCGGGCTCTCGGCCAGAAGGCGAATCTCTCCCAGGGAGTCGATCACCACGCGGTCCGGCTGGCGATCCTCGATCGCGGCGAGGATTGCCTGAACGGTTTTCGCCAGCTCGATCTCGGAGGGGCGAAAGATCGTCGTGTCGGCAGTCCTGGCGGTTTGAAACTGCTCGTAAATGTCGACGGACGATATGTCCCAGCCATGGGAGCGTGCCACACGCTCCAGATCGCGGGCGGAAGCGGAGAGCGTGACGTAGAGAGCCTTTTCGCCGCGGCTCACTCCCTCGAGCAGGAACTGAAACGACAGCGTCGTCTTGCCGGCGCCCGGGTCGCCCTGGACGAAGTACATCTGGTGCCTGGGGAGTCCTCCGCGAAGAATTTCATCCAGCCCCGCGATTCCAGTCGGCGCAATTTCGTCCTGCATGCAGGCTCATACACCTGCAACCCTCCAGCCACAAGAAACCGCAAACCAGGAACTGCCTCCGTGTTCTCTGCCGAGACGTCCGGCCGTTCCGCAGAGACAACGCGTCACGCTTCGGAGCGGCGCTGGCGTTCTACGCCCTTTTCTCGCTTGGGCCGACGCTGCTCATCGCGATTGCAGTGCTGGGCATGGCCGTCGGCAAGAAGCAGGCGGATCTCGGAACCGTCAGCCGCATCAGCTCGAGCTTCGGATCTGCGGCGGCGGCAGTCGCGACGATGATCGAAGATGCTGCACACCGCGCCGGTTGGCTGGCCGCGC
Source organism: Thermoanaerobaculia bacterium (assembly GCA_035273585.1). Classification (GTDB taxonomy): domain Bacteria; phylum Acidobacteriota; class Thermoanaerobaculia; order Gp7-AA8; family Gp7-AA8; genus JAFAVZ01. The sequence continues at coordinate 3,034 of DATEOX010000558.1, read as the reverse complement.
TATGGCACATTGCGGAGCTCGTGGCGTCCGCCGATGCCGACCGTCGTTTTCGCGCTCATCTTCCGGCTCGTTCCGAACGTTCGTGTCGCGTGGACCGACGTTTACCGCGGAGCCGCGGCCACAGCCGCTCTTTTCGTCGTCGGCAAGACAGCGGTCGGGTCCGCGTTCGGCGCCGCCGGCTCCGTCGTCGTGCTGTTGTGGACTTACTGGTCAGCGCAGATCTTCTCCTTCGGGTTGGAGGTGCCGCATGGGATGCGCGCGCCGTGACGACTCAAAATTATTTAGATATCTATTGGCTACGAGAGCGCGTATGGTGGTCCCGTGTCGGGGAAACTTCCCCGGTCCTTCAGTCCATCTGAACTAAGTCAGATTTCCTGGACTCACCCCTCTTAGCTTTCCACTCTTCAGCGCTACGGCAGCGGGCCTCGCACGATCGAGGCTTGGCCGCGAGCGCGAAAAGAAGGAGCTCCAATGAAACTGTACGTAGGAAATCTCTCCAAACAGGTGACGGATGCGCAGCTCAACGATCTGGCGGTGCCGTACGGGACGCTCGTCTCCGCGAACGTCGCCACCGAGCGCTCGAGCGGCCAGTCGAAGGGATTCGGATTCATCGAATTCAGCAATGCCGACGAGGCGCGTGCGGCGATCACCGGTCTCGACGGCCGCGACGTCCACGGGCAGGCGCTGAAGGTCAACGAGGCCAGACCGCGCAAAGAGAGCAGCCCGGCGCGCGCCTGATCGCTCCCGGAGAACGGCCGGCAAGGTCGTTCTCCACCCATGCCAAAGGAGGCCTTCATGCTGTTCTGGATCTCGACCGGGGCTGCTGTCGTCGTTCTGTATCTCTGCTGGAATCTCTATAGCCGCTTCGGCGCCGACCGCATCGCGGCGCTCAGCGAAAAGCGTCGCGCCACCTCGCGCATCGTCAGCCGCGGAGAGTTCTTCGATGGCAACCGGCGCCTCGAAGTTGCGCTTGCTCTGACCAGCGACACCTTCTATTACGAAAACGCGGACATGGAGGGATCGCTCGACCTGCAGTGGGTTCGGGAGATCGAATACGACACCAGTCTGGCCACGGGTGCCCCCATCCAGGGCCGCAAGGTGCTGCGGCTGCGTAGTCACAGCCGGACCTTCGAGTTCCTGCTTCCGGAAGACACGGCCGCGCGCTGGCACATGATGCTGCCGCCCCGCCGTGACACGTCGCGGGCCGGCAACGCAGCGGTGGGCCGGTTGACCGCGACGGCGGGCGCGTCGTGAGCGCCCTGGGCGAAGCGATGGAGATTACGTATCGCCAGCTCGCGGACACGCTGCGGGAACGGTTGCGCGAGCGCCTGGAACGCGCCGCTCGGCTGCGCTGCGCCGAGCACGGCCAGCCGGTCGTCGCGGTGACCATCCACGGCCGCGAGAACGGCTGGTTCGACTCGGTGTGGACGACCTGCTGTTCGGCTCTCGAGACGCAGGCGGGAGCAATCGTCAAGAGGCGCTGTTGACCGCGGCACGACCCACGGGCGATGACCGGAACATCCGGCGCGTGGCCATGCTCGGCAATCACCTGCCGCGACACTGCGGGATCGCCACCTTCACCACCGATCTGAGCGACGCCATCGCGGCGGTCGGTCCGGATCTGGACTGCTTCGTCGTGGCCATGAACGACGGCCGGCAGCAGCACGCCTATCCGCCACGGGTCCGCTTCGAGCTGGCCGACAACGACCCCGGCGCGTACGCGCGGGCGGCCGACTTTCTGAACGTGAACGCCGTGGATGTGCTCTCCGTGCAGCATGAATACGGGATCTTCGGCGGAAAAGCGGGCGGCCAGCTCCTGCCGCTGCTTCGCCAGTTGCGCATGCCGATCGTGACGACGCTGCACACGATTCTCGCGGCGCCGAACCTCCATCAGCGCCGGGTCATGGACGAGATCACCGCGCTCTCGGCGCGCCTCGTGGTCATGACTCCCGGCGGCGCCGCGCTCCTCCGCGAAGTGCACGACGTGGACGAAGAGAAGATCGACGTGATCCCGCACGGGATTCCGAACGTGCCGTTCGCGGGCAGCAAGAACCGCCTCGGCGTGGAAGGCCGGCCGCTGGTTCTCACCTTCGGCCTACTCTCGCCGGACAAGGGCATCGAGCATGTCATCGACGCGCTCCCGACCGTCCTCGCTCACTACCCCGATGTCGTTTACATCGTCCTCGGCGCCACCCACCCGCACATCGTCGAGCGTCAGGGCGAGACGTACCGGCTGATGCTCGAAGATCGAGCCAAACGGCTCGGCGTCGACGGCAACGTGATCTTCCACAACCGGTTCGTCAGCCAGTCGGAACTGACCGAGTTTCTGGCCGCCGCCGACATCTACATCACGCCGTATCTGAATCCGGAACAGATCACTTCCGGAACTCTGGCCTACGCGGTCGGCGCGGGGAAAGCGGTGATCTCCACCCCCTACCGATACGCGCAGGAGCTGCTCGCCGGCGGACGAGGCATTCTCGTTCCGTTCAAGGACGCATCGGCCATCGCCGCGGAGATCGTCGGAGTGCTCGACGATCCGGAGAAGCATCGCGAGCTGCGCCGTCGCGCCTCGGAACATGGCCGGGCCATGCTTTGGCCGGCGGTCGCGCATTCGTATCTGCGCACATTCGAGCGCGCCAGGCGCGAGCAGTCCGAGCGGCTGCACACGGCCTTTCGCGCCAGTACCCTCGCCACGCGGCCCGCCGACCTGCCGCGGCTCAACCTCGATCACGTCGAGATCATGACCGACGATACGGCCATGTTTCAGCACGCCACCTTCAACGTGCCGCGCTACGACCAGGGCTACTGTCTGGACGACAACGCCCGCGCCCTGCTGCTGATGACGCTCGTCGAGGAGGCCGGCGCGGACGATCCCCGGCTCGTCCGCACCCTCTCGTCGCGGTATCTCGCATTCGTCAATCACGCGTTCGACCGGTCGACGGGACGCTTCCGGAACTTCATGTCGCACTCGCGGTCCTGGCAGGAAGAGCAGGGATCGGAGGACAGCCACGGCCGTGCCCTCTGGGCTCTCGGC
>DATEOX010000557.1:0-2881 GCA_035273585.1 Thermoanaerobaculia bacterium | reverse complement strand
GAGGATCTCGAACGTCGGCTTCACGTTCTCCCGGCCGGTGGCCACGACGCGGAAGGTAGTGGGGAAGAACGACGGGCGGACGTCGAGGTTCGTGTCCAGGACGCCGTCATGGTCGTTGTCGCCGATGTCCACGCGGCCGTCGGCGCCTACGTCGATGCCGAGGGTGAGCGCGACTTCCTCGCGGGCCCGGACGCCCGGGACGTAGGTCGGGTCGCCGGTGCGCTGGTTCACCGAGCTGCCGTAGAACAGGCCGCGGCCGGACTCGACGCGCGCCCGCACCGTGTCGCTGTTCTGCGGCGCGGCGTTGAAGAGCGCCTGCACGCCGCCGTTGAACTGGCGCTGGGTGCCGGCGCCGTACGTCTCGGTGCGCGAGCCGGCCACGGTGCCGTCGGCGCGGAGGAGTTGCCACTGCACGCGCAGCTCGCTGACGGCGAAGACGCCGAAGTTGAAGCGGTAGTCGTTCACGGACGACGGGCCGGCGAGCACGTCGACGTCGCCCGGCGCGGCGGCGTCATTGATCGCGGCGGCGGGGATGTCCTGGCCGAACTCGCCCGCGTCGGAGGTGTTGAAGGTGCGGGAGGCGATGGCCAGCTTCTTCGCGTCGAGGTCGGCCACCTCGATGGAGAGCCCGCCGGTGGCGGACTCGCGGCCGAACTTCGTCTTCACGATGTCGGCCAGGGCGATGGTCGACTGCGACGGGATGTCCACCGACACCGCGTCGCTCGCGCCGTTCGTATCGTGGAAAGCGATGTCGACGGTGAGGGTGCGGAGGGCGAGGTTGTGCAGAGTCAGCTCGCTCTGCCAGTGGCTGTTGTTGGCGCCGGGACCGGTGCCGGCGGCGGGGACGATGTACGTCGCCGCGCTGGCCGCGATCGGCAGCAGCGCGATGGACGCGGCGGTGATCAGTTTCTTCAGTTGCATTGCTTCATTTCTCCTTCAGGATGTGCTTCTGTATCGCCGGTAGATACGAGCAGTTGCGCGCCGCCGTCTATACTGTCGCGCGCCATGGCGATCCCGCTTCTCGACCTCAAACAGCAGTACTCGACGATCCGCGACGAAGTGCTTCGCGTCACCGAGGAGGTGTACGCGTCGCAGATGTTCATCCTCGGAAAGCGGGTCGATGATTTCGAGCGCGACTTCGCCGCGTACTGCCAATCGAAGCACGCGCTCGGCCTTTCATCGGGCACCGACGCGCTGCTCATCGCCCTCATGGTCCTCGACCTCGAGCCGGGCGACGAAGTGATCGTTCCGGCGTACTCCTTCTTCGCCACGGCGGGCGTGGCCGACCGGCTGCACGCGGTGCCGGTCTTCGTCGACATCGACCTGGAGGACTACAACATCGATGCGGCGCGCATCGAGGAGCGGATCACGCCGCGCACGCGGGCCATCATGCCCGTGCACCTTTTCGGGCAGACCGCGGCGATGGACGAGATCAACCGCATCGCCGCGCGGCACGGCATCCCGGTCATCGAGGATGCGGCCCAGGCGGTCGGCGCGGAGGATCACGGCCGCCGCGCCGGCTCGATGAGCGCCATCGGCTGCTTCTCCTTCTTCCCCTCCAAGAACCTCGGCGCGTTCGGCGACGCGGGCGCGGTCACCACGAACGACGACGCGCTCGCTCAGAAGCTGATCGACTACCGCGTGCACGGCATGCGTCCGAAGTACTTTCACAAGTACGTCGGCGGCAACTTCCGGATCGACGCGCTGCAGGCGGCCATCCTCCACGTCAAGCTCCGCCACCTGGAAGGGTGGACGGAGGGGCGGCGGCGCAACGCGCAAATCTACCGACAGCTCTTCGATGATGCGCAGCTCGGCGGCCGCGTGGCGCTGCCGCGCGAGCTCGATGGGCGGCGTCACGTCTACAACCAGTACGTCGTCCGCTTCACCGACGGCGTCGCGACGCGCGACCGGGTGATGGAGCACCTCAAGGCGCAGGGCATCGGGTGCGAGATCTACTACCCGCGCACGCTGCCGCAGCAGGAGTGCTTCGCCAACGTGCCGACCGCGCGCGAGGCGTATCCGAGCTCCGAGGCGGCGGCGGAGCAGTCGCTGGCCATCCCGATCTATCCGGAGCTGACGGAGGCGCAGCTCGCGGAGGTGGTGCGGGAGATCGGGAAGGCGGTGTCATCCTGAGCCGCGAAGACGGCGAAGGATCCGTAGCGCAAGATCGGTGGGGATCCTTCGCTTCGCTCAGGATGACACCGGCGCCATGATCCCCCTCCGCCACACCCTTCCGGCGGGCGCCGTCCCGGCGGTGAACCGCGCGCTCGTCGCGGCCAACTTCCTCCTCTTCATCGTGCAGCTCTTCCTCGGGCCGCGCGCCGAGGCGCTCATCCAGACCTTCGGCTACATCCCTGCCCGGCTGCTGCATCCGTCGATGTTCGGCTACGTCTGGTGGGAGGCGGTCATGACGCTGATCACGTCGCTCTTCCTCCACGGCGGCTTCGTCCATCTGTTCGGCAACATGATCTATCTCTGGGTCTTCGGCGGCGCGGTGGAAGACGTCCTCGGGCACTGGCGCTATCTCGTCTTTTATGTCGCTTGTGGGGCGATCGGCAGCCTGGCGCACACCGTGATCTTTCCCGGCTCGACGATCCCGTCGATCGGAGCGTCGGGATCGATCGCCGGCATCCTCGGCGCGTTCCTGGTGCTGCGGCCGCAGGCGCGCATCGTCACGCTCTTTCCACTCGTCGTCTATTGGGCGATGGCAGAGATCCGGGCGGCGCTCTTCCTCCCGGTCTGGTTCGCCATGCAGTTCTTCAACGGCTTCCTCTCGCTCGCCTCGGCGCGCGGCACGCAGGAGGTCGCGGGCGTGGCCTGGTGGGCGCACGTCGGCGGCTTCGTCTTCGGCGCCGCGGTGGCCGGCGCGATCCGCATCACC
>DATEOX010000556.1:0-2890 GCA_035273585.1 Thermoanaerobaculia bacterium | reverse complement strand
AGTGATGCGGCCGCCGGCGCGGATCATCAGCCGGTCGAGCACGGCCGGCTTCGGCTGCTGCTCCCCCATCACCTTGGCCAGCGCGAGCAGCCTCTCCTGCAGCCCCTCGCCATCCTGCAGTTGCGCCCGCGCGCGCTGCATCGCGCGGCCGAAGCGCTCCCGGTCGAACGGTTTGAGCAGATAGTCGAGCGCCTGCACTTCGAAGGCGCGCACGGCGTACTGGTCGAACGCGGTGACGAAGACCACGTGCCGCGCATCGCTCCCCGCCTCGGCGATGACGTCGAAGCCGTTGCGCCCCGGCATCTGGACGTCGAGGAAGACCAGATCGGGCGCCGTCTCACGGATGGCCCGGATGGCCTCGTCGCCGTTCGCGCATTCGCGGACGATCTCGACGTCCGCCTCGGCGGAGAGGAGCGCGCGGATCTTCTGCCGCGCGTGGCGCTCGTCGTCGACGATGAGGGTGCGGATCTTCATGTGTGGTAGGGGACGACCATGGTGACGAGGGTGCCGCCGCCCGGCGCGTTTGCCATCTCGAAGCGGTAGCGGTCGCCGTAGAGCTGGGCGAGGCGCGCGCGCGTGTTGGCCACGCCGATGCCTTCCCGCCTTTGCGCGCTCGTCGGCCGCAAGCCGGGGCCGTCGTCTCTGAGGCGGATCTCCAGCTCGCCGTCATCGCGCGTGGCGCTGATCTCCAGCCGCCCGCCCTCGGGCCGCGGCGCGATGCCGTGGCGGATGGCGTTCTCTACCAACGGCTGCAGCGAAAAGTTCGGCACGCGCGCCGACAGCGCGTCATCGGCGATGTCGACGGTGACGCGCAGCCGGTCCTCGAAGCGGATGCGCTCGATGTCGAGGTAACGCTCCAGGAGATCCATCTCTTCCTTCAGCGTGACCTCGTGCGCCGCCTCTTTTTCGAGCGTGAGGCGGAGGAGCTCGGAGAGGCGCGACATCATGGCGTCCGCCGCGTCGATGTCGGTGTACATCAGCGAGGAGATGGTGTTCAGGGTGTTGAACAGAAAGTGCGGATTGAGCTGCATCTTCAGCGCCTGGAGCTGCGCCTGCGAGAGCCGCGTCTCGAGCTGCGACGCGCGCAGCTCGCGGTCGCGGAACTTCACGTAGTAGTCGAACGCGTAGTAGCCGAAGAGGATGACAAAGTACGTGGGCAGGCTCGATTGGAAGTTGTCGAGCACCGCCTGCGCGATGGGCTTGGCCTGCATGGAGTCGCGCGCGTGGGTGAAGTTGCGCAACAGCCACTCGGCGATGACGATCTGGGAGAGCGTGAGGAAGATGGCCCAGATGGAGTGGATGACGAAGCTGAACACCCACGTCCCCCGCTCGAACCGGAACCGCCTCGCCACCCAGACGACGGCCGGAACGGACAACCCCCAGAGGTAGTAGTAGGTGAGGTTGATCTCCAGCGCCTCCCCCAGCGGCCGCCGGATGGGCGGCGGGTAGGCGATCATGAGCTGCGTGGCAAAGTACAGCCCCGCCACCGTCGAGGCGAGGAAGATGACAAAGGCGGCCGCACCACGCGGGGAACGCATGCGGACGATGATAGCAAGGGGGGTACATGGCGAATCCGGAGCATGTGGAGCGGTTGAGGGAGGGGTGGGAGGTGTGGAATGCGTGGCGGAAGGCGAGTCCGGACCGTGCTGATCTCTCGGGCGCGGACCTAATGCATCTCGATCTGAGTTGGTCCGATCTCGACGCTGCTTCTCTCAATCGCGCAAACCTGCGGGGAAGCGAGCTTTTCGCCGTAAGCTTCCGCGGTGCAGATCTCACCAAGGCCGACCTTCGGTTCGCCACATTCAACGGAACGCTCCTCATGGGCGCAGATCTTCGTGAATCGACGATCGGGTCCACTGTCTTTGCAAATGTAGATCTCGAAACTGTGAAGGGTCTCGAGACGATCAAGCACATTGGCCCCTCCACCGTCGGCATCGACACCCTCTTCCGCTCAGGCGGCCTCCCCCAGTCGTTCCTCCGCGGCTGCGGCGTGCCCGAAGAATTCATCACCTACGCGAACTCCCTCATCGGCAAGGCCATCGAGTACTACTCCACCTTCATCTCCTACTCCTCGCGCGACGACGCCTTCACGCGCCGCCTGTACGACGCGCTGCAAGGCAAAGGCATCCGCACCTGGTATGCGCCGGAGGAGCTCAAGATCGGCGACCGCATCCGCTCCCGCATCGACGAGTCGATCCGGGTGCACGACAAGCTGATCCTCGTCCTTTCCGCCAACTCCGTGGCCAGCAACTGGGTGGAGACCGAGGTGGAGACGGCGCTGGAGCGCGAGGAGAAAGAGAAGCGGGACGTCTTGTTCCCCATCGCCATCGACGACGAAGGCTTCGATTCGCAGCAGCCGTGGGCCAGGGACATCCGCCGCAAACGGCACATCGGCGACTTCCGGCGCTGGAAAAGCCACGACGAGTTCGAAAAGGCCTTCGACCGTCTCGTGCGCGATCTCTCCAAGCGGTAGAGAGGCTGGCCTACCCCTCGCAATTCAACGAGGCATGGCTATCGAAGACCTCCGCAAGAACGCGATGATGTCCCACCTGCTCGACGCCCTCGATCGCGGCGAAGACATCGGCCACTACGGCCGCCTCACCTTCACCATGATCGCCCGGCACTTCGTCCCGGAAGAGGAGCTGTGCGCCTGGCTGCAGAAGAACCCCGGCGTGTCCGAATCCGACGCCCGCGTTCTCTGCAAACAGGTGGAAGGGCGCGACTACAACCCTCCCCGCCGCGAGCGCATCCGGGAATGGCAGGAGCAACAGTCCTTCCCCATCTGCCCCGACCCGAACGCGTGCAACGTGTACCGGGACCTGAAGTTCCCCGAGCACGTGTACGAGCACATTCGGGAGTTTTATGAGGGGCAGGTAGACTCGCGGCGTGG
>DATEOX010000555.1:0-3920 GCA_035273585.1 Thermoanaerobaculia bacterium | reverse complement strand
GGTGGAGTCGCTGCTCGCCCGCCTGCCTGCCATCGAGCTCCTGGTCAACTCCGCCGCGAACTTCACCCGCGAATCCCTCGGCGAGGTGACGTTCGACAGCTTCGACGAGACCTTCGCCCTGAACGTCCGCGCCCCGTTCTTTCTCGCCCAGCAACTCGGGCTGCGGATGAAGGAGCGCGGCTTCGGGCGCATCGTGAACATGGCGGACATCGCGGCGATGATCCCCTGGCCCGCCTACCTGCCGTACTCGATGAGCAAAGCGGCCATCGTGGCCATGACCAAGGGGCTGGCCAAGGCGCTGGCGCCGGTGGTGCTGGTGAATGCCGTCGCTCCGGGCCCCGTCCTGCTGCCTTCCGACTTCGATGATGCCGAACGGAAGGCGGCCGTCGAGCCGACGCTGCTCAAGCGCGAAGGCACCCCGGAGGAGGTCGCGCGGACGGTCGTCTTCCTGATGCAGAGCGACTACATCACCGGCGTGACGCTGCCGGTGGACGGCGGGCGCCTCCTCCGCTGAAGAATGTAGGGCCGGCTCTCCAGCCGGCCCAGCATCGATATTGGGCCGGCTGGAGAGCCGGCCCTACATTTACAATCGCGCGATGTTGCGCGTCACCCTCGCCGGGGCGACCGGCTGGATCGGCAAGCCGCTCGTCACCGCCATCGAAGCCGCCGACGAGCTCCAGCTCGTCGCGGCCGCCGCCCGCTCCGCCGCCGGCCAAAAGCTCGGCGAGATCACGATCATGGGCACCATCGAGGAGGCGCTGCAGACGCCGAGCGACGTCTTCGTCGACTACACCAGCGCGACGGCGGTGAAGCGCAACGTGCTCCTGGCCATCGACGCCGGCCGCCACGTGGTCGTCGGCAGCTCCGGCCTCTCCGATCTCGACTACGCGGAAATCGACACGGCGGCGCAGGCGAAGAGCGTCGGCGTGATCGCCGTCGGCAACTTTGCCGTCTCCGCCATCCTCCTCCAGCAGTTCGCAGCCATCGCGGCGAAGCACATGCCGAGCTGGGAGATCATCGACTACGCGCACGACTCGAAGCCCGACGCGCCGAGCGGCACCGCCCGCGAGCTCGCCTGGCGCCTGTCGCAGGTCGCGCCGCCGAAGACGCGCATCACGGTCGCCGACACGCAAGGCCGCCCCGATGCGCGCGGCGCCGAGATCTCCGGCTCGCAGATTCACTCGGTGAGGTTGCCCGGCCACACCATCGCGCTGGAAGTCATCTTCGGGCGGGAGGACGAGCGGCTGACGATGCGTTATGAAGGAGGCACCGGCGCCGCGCCGTACATCGAAGGGACGCTGCTGGCCATCCGCCGCGCGCCATCCATCAAGGGGCTGCAGCGCGGGATGGAGTAGTTGCTGGTTGCTAGTTGCTGGTTGCTAGTAGATCGTCCGACCGGGTGTACTACTAGCAACCAGCAACTAGCAACCAGTAACTATTTCTCGTACTCCCACGCGATCTTCTTCAGCACCCGATCCACGCGCTCGATCATCTGCGTCACGTCTTTTTTCGCGTGAGCGGCGGAGAAGAACGCGGCTTCGAGCTGCGAGGGCGGGAGATAGACGCCTTCGCCGAGCATGAGGTGGAAGAAGCGGGCGAACTTTTCGCGGTTCGATTTGTTCGCCGACTCGAAATCCGTCACCGGCCCCTCGGTGAAGAAGATGGTCCACATCGAGCCGACGCGGTTGATCGTCAGCGGCACGGCGTGCTTCTCCGCCGCCGCCCGCACGCCCGCCTCGAACTCGGCGCTCCGCTCCTCCAGGTCGGCGTAGATCGAGGAGTTCTTCAGCACGCTCAGCGTCGCCCGGCCGGCGGCGACCGCCACGGGGTTGCCGCTCAGCGTCCCGGCCTGGTACATCGGACCGAGCGGCGAGACGTAATCCATCAGCGAGCTCGAAGCGCCGTACGCGCCGATGGGCATGCCGCCACCGATGATCTTCCCCAGCGTGGTGATGTCCGGCCGAACGTCGTACAGCGACTGCGCGCCGCTGTACGCCACGCGGAAGCCGGTCATCACCTCGTCGAAGATGAGCAGCGCGCCGGATTCGTCGCAGATCTCGCGCAGCCCGCGCAGGAAGCCGTCCGCGGGCGGGACGCAGCCCATGTTGCCCGCCACCGGCTCGACGATCACCGCCGCCACCTCGTCGCTCATCGCGTTGCGCACCGCCTCGACGTCGTTGTACGGGACGCTGATGGTCAGCTCGGTGACCGCCTTCGGCACGCCGGCCGAGTCGGGGACGTTGAACGTCGCGCCGCCCGAGCCGGCCTTGACCAGCAGCGAGTCGACGTGGCCGTGATAGCCGCCGTCGAACTTGATCACCTTGGCCCGCCCCGTCGCCGCGCGCGCCAAACGCAGCGCGCTCATGGTGGCCTCGGTGCCGGAGTTGACCAGGCGCAGCATCTCGATGGAGGGGATGGCGGCGACGACGATCTCCGCCAGCTCGACCTCGCCGAGAGTCGGCGCGCCGAAGGAGAAGCCGCGCGTGGCGGCCTTCTTCACCGCCTCCACGACGTACCGATGGCCGTGTCCGAGGATCATCGGCCCCCAGGAGCCGACGCAATCGATGTATTGGAGGTTGTCGGCGTCGAAGATGCGCGAGCCCTGCGCCTGCTCGATGAACGGCGGCGTCCCGCCCACGCCCTTGAAGGCCCGGACCGGCGAGTTCACGCCGCCCGGGATCACCACTTGCGCCCGCTGGAAAAATGCGTCGGAGTTCTTGCCCATAAAGTGGGCGGATTATAGGAGAACGATGAACGAGGAAGGATGAACGATGAACATGGGAGAACGTCAGTATGCGTTCTCGTGCCGGATGCCGTGCACGACCGTCATGAACAGGATCTTCAAATCCAACATGAGCGACCAGTTCTCGATGTAGTAGAGGTCGTGCTCGATGCGCATGCGGATGGAGGTGTTGCCGCGCCAGCCGTGCACCTGGGCCCAGCCGGTCATCCCCGCGCGCACCTTGTGCCGGAGCATGTAGTGCGGGAACTCGGCGCGGAACTGCTCGACGAACTGCGGGCGCTCGGGGCGGGGGCCGACCACGCTCATGTCGCCCATCAGGACGTTCCAGAGCTGGGGCAGCTCGTCCAGCGACCAGGCCCGCAGCCAGCGGCCGATGCGCGTCCGGCGCGGGTCGTCCTTCTCCGCCCACACGGCGCCGGTCAGCTCCTCGGCGCCGACGCGCATGGAGCGGAACTTCACGATGTCGAACGGCTTGCCGTCCAGCCCCATGCGCACCTGGCGGTAGAAGATCGACCCGCCGTCCTCCAGCCAGATGATCAGCGCGATGGCCCCCATGAAAGGCGCGAGGACGATGAGCGAGAGGGCCGCGACGATCAGGTCGAAGCCGCGCTTCACGAAGCGGTTCCAGCCCTCCAGCGGCGTCTCGGAGAGGTTGATGGTCGGCAGGCCGTCGATGTCTTCCACCCGCGAGCGCAGGACCATGAACTGCAGCAGGTCGGGGACGACGTGGATGGACACGCAGCTCCGCACGAGCCGGTCCAGCAGGGCCATCATCGCTTCCGACGACGCGTGCGGCAGGGCGACGAAGACGTGATCGATGCGGTGCTGCTCGATGACGCGCTCGGCGTCGTCGATGCCGCCCAGGCAGGGGAGCTCGGCCACTTCGGAGGCATCGCCGTTGCGGAGGTAGCCGACGATGCGGAAGCCGAGCTGGTCGCGGTGGGCGCGCATCCGCTCCACCACCGCGCGGGCCAGGTCACCGTTGCCCGCGATCAGCACCCGGTCGAGGTCCTTCCCCTGCCGGTGCCGCCGCTCGACGGCCAGGCGGACGAAGACGCGGCCGATGATCACGAAGACGATCGTGCAGAGCATGAAGATGAGGAGTGTGGCCCGCGAATAGAAGAGGTCCGCGCCGCCCGCCGGGCGGACCCAGAGGAGCACGCCGGAGAGCACGACC
>DATEOX010000554.1:0-5034 GCA_035273585.1 Thermoanaerobaculia bacterium | reverse complement strand
GGCGGCGGCAAGTGGGGCGGCTCCACTGGCGGCAGCAAATCCGGCGGCTCCACCGGCAGCACCAAGGGCGGCGGCAAGTGGGGCGGGTCGAATACGGGCGGCTCCACTGGCGGCTCCGGCGGCTACAAGGGCGGCGGCAAGCCCGGCGGTGGCTCCAAGGGCGGCGGCGGTCCGAAGGGCGGCGGTAAGTCCGGCGCCGGCGGCGGCAAGCGCCGATAATGTTCGACATGGCACCCGCGCCGCGGGAGGCGCGCCGTTCGCGGCGCGCCCTCCCGCCTAGCGCCGCGCGCCAGTCGCCGAGGATGGAGCGGCTGCTGCGCGGGTACGGCGGCGATGACGCTGTCCTGTTCGCCCCCGCTCTCAAGGTGCTCGTCGATACCCCGTCGTACTCACGCGAGCTCGCGCTGCGCCTCGAGGTGCAGGCCCGCGACGGCGCGCTGCGCTGGCCGTTGCGCCGCATCGCCGCGCTGATGCTCGAGACCGCGCTCTCCCGCATCGACGAGCGCGCCGAGCAACGCTTCTGGATCGCGCGCTTCGGAATGATCGACGCCGCCGAGCTGGCCCGCGAGGGCTACAACGACCGCGAGCCGCTGGAGACGCAGGTCTGGCGGCGCCTCTCCCGTTTTACGCGCATCCACCGCCTCCCCATCGCCGGCCGCGCCACCAACCGCCCGCTGCGCGACTTCCTCCATGCAGCCGGCGGCGAATGCCGGCTGACCTTCGCCCGCTACCTCTTCACCATCGAGGAGATCATCGAGCGCATGGAGCGCTTCGTCCGGCGCTCCACCGGCCGTCCTGATCCTGGCCGTCACGGCCGGTTCGCCGCCGAGTCGAAGCGCGCTCTCCAGGGCCTCCCCCGCCTCGAGCGTGCCATCGCCGAGCACCTCGCGCGCGAGTCGGTCATCCGCTGGGCGGCGTACGGCACGCCGTCGAGCATCAACTCGCTCGTGGAGCTCCCCATCGGCACGGTGGTGATGACGGTCAAGCCGCCGGGCAGCAGCCATGAGATCGAGATCAAGCGCAGCGGCCGGCCGAACGGGCTGCCGCTCGACGTCGTCTGGGCTCGCGGGCAGTACATCGTCCCGAGCTCGCATCATCTCGACGGGGGCGCGATGCTCCAGCTCCTGACCTTCGAGGCGGAGAACTCGTCGTTCTTCTCCCGCGTCTTCCGCGAGGTGCACGGCTTCGACGCCTCCATGGCCCGCACGCTGTACATCTCCACGATCTACGGCATCCCGACGCCGGACGGCGGCGAGGCCGACGTGCTCGACTACTTCACCGCCCGCCGCGTCTTCGGCGAGTGGTACGACGAGATGCGCTGGAACCTCCGCCACGTGGTGAAGACGCTGGCCGACTATCAGCAGGAGCCGCCGCCGACGGACCCCACCGACCTGGCCCTGACGGTCGACTTCCTCGGCAGGGTGAAACCGGCCCAGGCCATCCAGCTCGGCACGACCTCCTTCCGCCTCGACCGCATCGAGAGGTACCTGATGCGCAACGGCGCCGACTCCTACTTCCGGGAGGGGCTGCACACGGAGCACGACGCGGATGCCGACCGCCGCTTCGCCGACGAGCTCCTGGACGAGATCCTCGGCACCTACGAGCCGCCCCGCGTCCCGTGGCGCTCGCACAAGCAGTACATCGAGGCCGCCTTCCTCGTCCCGGCGAACCGCGCGCGGGCGAACCACAACTACGTCTCGGCCATGGAGCAGCTCGGCCGCTTCTGGGGCACGCTCCTGGCCATCCGCGGCCACACCCTCGGCGAGTCGTTCGTGGCCCGCAACTCCGGGCTGCGCGCGGTGTGGCAAGACGGCGAGTGGCAGGTGCGCATGGTCTTCATGGACCACGACTCGCTCTCCTTCGCCTCCGTCGGCACGAACGTCTACCGCCCCAAAACCTCGGTCAACAACGCGGCAAAGGACGCCAAATACGTCCTGGGCGGCGTCTTCAACGGCAGGAACAAAGTGCGCGGCGCGCACTCGTACCTCAAGTCGATCTACCGCGTCGGCCCGGGCGTCGCGCGCCGCGGCGTGACCGCCTTCCGCACCGCGCTCAAGTCCGCCTACCACGCCACGCACGAGGCGATGCGCACCAAGCCTGAGCTCACCCGCATGTTCCGCCGGCCGTTCATCGAGAAGCTCCACGACTGGGACGACCTGGTCCGCTCCTACCTGCAGACCCCGAAGTCCCGCCCCGCGCGCGACGTTTGGAATGCCACGAGCCGCGCCCTCCTCCTCAGCCGCGGCTACCGCGCCGACATCGCCGACGAACATGTCTTCACCGTGACGCGGCAGGCAAAGTTTCTGAGGAGGATGGCGTACCTGTTCAGCAGCTCCTCTTGAGCTGCTCCCACAACGACCGCTCATCGTACTGCGCATCCTTGTCCGCGCCGTTCCTGCGCCACATCTCGTTCCAGAGGTGGATGGCCACCGACTCGGGTGGGAGGGAGGGCGGGTCGGGATCGAGGACGCGGCGCCAGTCGGGGAACGAGATCGGGCAGAAGACTTCGGGCTGCTGGACGGCGGCCTGAAGGCCGAAGCGCTCCACGACCTGGACCATCAGCCGCGGGCCCGTCTCTCCCCAGCGCAGCGAGGCGGGATCCTTCGCGTTGCAGACGTCCCAGGCGTAGGCCATCGCCTCACTGCCGGCGGGGGCCTTGATCGCGCCGCTGTTGACGTGCACGCCGCCCTTGGCCCATTCGCTGCCGAAGACGTGGGCGGTGTCGAAGGCGAAGGGGCGGAGGCAGATCATGTCCGTGTCCACCCACCATCCACCCCGCTCGAGGAGGAGCTTGTAGCGGAAGAAGTTGGAGAAGCCGGAGACCGAGTCGTGCTCGCGGTAGACGAAGATCCGCTCCGCGGGCAGGATCTCGCGGCCATCGCGGATGATGGTGCCGGGCGGGATGCCCTCGACCTCGCCGTAGGTGTAGAGGTGGACCTCGTGCCCATGGCGGAGGAAGGAGCGGATGGAGAGCCGCTCCATGGTCGAGAGGCGCGGGCCGATCCAGAGCGTCTGGATGACGTCAGGCATTCGGGTACGCCGCCACCACCTCCAGCATCACCAGCGCGCCGGCCGGCAGCGCCGCGGCCTGGAACGCCGTGCGCGCCGGCAGCGCAGTGACGCCCATCCCGGGCAGCCAGGCCGCGTACAGCACGTCGACGGCCTTGAAGTCCTTGATGTCCGCCAGCAGGAGCGTGACCTTCACGATGTCCGCCGGCGTGCAGCCGGCAGCGTTGAGGATGGCGTCCACGTTGGCCAGCATCTGCCGCGTCTGCCCATCGAGATCCTCGGCCAGCTTGCCCGTGGCCGGATCGCGCCCCGTCTGCGCGGTGACGAAGACCAGATCGCCGGTGCGCACGGCCTGGGAATGCGTGCCGATCGACGGCGGCGCGGCGTTCGTGGCGATGCGGATCTTGTTCGGCATCAGACGCGCTCCGCCCGCAGGGGAATCTCGTACCAGACCTTCACCGGCCCGCCGGAGAGCGGGGCGAGATCGAGGAGCTGCAGATCCCCGGGGAAGATGATCTGCACCAGCACGCAGTTCGAAGGGTCGTCGAAATCGAGGTCGAAGTAGTGGAACTCGGTGATGTTCGAGGAGTAGATCCAGAGGTTGTTCTGGCCGCGGATGTAGGAGCGGAAGCTGTCGCTCTCCATCGGCTCGCCGCGAATCTCCAGCGGCACGTCGCGGAGGATGCGCCTGGTCTCGTCGAAGTGCTCGAACGCGTACTGCCAGCTCTGCTCGTACGGCCGCTTCGTCGAGCCGCGCGCCCGGGGCAGCTCGCCGCGCTGCTTGAGGATGATGTTCTCGCGGACGAACTGCTCTTCATCGCTCTCCGCCTCGTAATCGCCCTTGGTCAACCGGGAGAGAAAGTGCGTCACGTCGCGGCTGTCGATCCACACCCGGCGGATGATCTCGAAGTAGGTGATCGCTGCCGGGTTGACGTCGTAGATGGTCAGGCGCTTCGGCTTCCAGAGCGGGATGAGATTGAGGCCGTACAGCCCGCCCACCACGCTCATCATGTGGATGTCGTCGTGGCGCCGCGGATCGACCCCCTCGTAGTGGGCCTTGATCTCGGCGAACTCGCTGAACGAGCCGTCCTGGTTGCCGTCGTCGGTGCCGTAGAAGACGTTCTCCGGATGGCTGTGGTACATCTCCCGATTGAAGGCTCTCGGTGCTTCTGTGGTCACGGTTCCCCTCTCTCTGCCGGGAGCGCGTCCCAGGCGGGTCTGTAGTCCAGTCGTTGGGTCCAGCCGCTGTTCTCGATGCGCACCGTATCGGCGATGAAGGCCAGCGCCTCCTCCACCGCCGCCGTCTCCGCGTGGCGCACGGTGATGAAGCCGTCGCCGGTGTACGTCGCCGCCGCCGGCGCGCCGGCGCGCGGCAGGCGGGCCTCGACGATCATGCTCCCCAGCCGCCGGCGCACCGCGTCGATGCCGTGCAGTTGCTCGATGGTGCCGCGGCCGTTGCCGCGGAGGAAGATCGTGCCGACTGCCCAGCGCCGCTCCCAAGGTCCGTCGAACGCGCCGTCGACCACGGCGCGGGCCCAGGCGCGGTAGGGATCGATGTCGTACGCGTAGGCGAGCATCGGAGCGATGCGCGCGCCGGCGGGGCGGAGGGTGGCGTCGGTGAACCCGAGGAGGCGGCCGTCGCGGACGAAGCCCTCCATGTGGGTCATGGCGTTGCCGACCTTCAGCGCGCGGACGGCGGCCAGCCCCTGCTCGATGAAGCCGCGGTAGGCCCCGAGGTCGCGGGGCATGATGCAGGTCCACTGAATGGATGGATCCTCCAGCGCCTCGAGAATGGATGGCCGGTAGCAGCAGACGGAGTGGAAGCGCGGCTCGTCGTCGATGGTGATGGTGTCGATGGAGATCTCGTCCCCGTCGAACATCTCCTCGGCGAGCTGGTCGCCGGCGATGTTCGCCGCGTCGGCGGCGCGCCGCGTGCCGAGCCCGCCCCCGCCCCGCAGCGGCTTGACGATGCAGGGGCCGTCGGCGGCGGCCGCGACCGGGAGGCCGGCGGCGGCGAGCGTCTGC
>DATEOX010000553.1:0-12608 GCA_035273585.1 Thermoanaerobaculia bacterium | reverse complement strand
CAGATCCTCATCGGCGCTCTGATGCGCCATCTCGGCGCCGGCCTGGCCATCCCCGACTTTCCGCTGTCGTTCGGCCACCTGGTGCCCGCCTTCACCTCCGCCGCGATCGCCGTGAACTTCGCCCACCGTCTCGGCGCCGTGCTCGTGGCCGTCGCTATCCTCTACGTCGCCGCCCGCGTCCCGCGCTACCGCTGGGCGCTGATCGGCGTGGTCGCGCTGCAGCTCACCCTCGGCGCGCTGACGGTCTGGAGCGGCAAGCACCCCGTCCTGACCAGCCTGCACGTCGCCGGCGGCGCGCTGACGCTCGCCGTCTCGCTCCTGACCGCTTTGTCCACCGGCGCGCGGGCGTCCCGCCCGCCAGCCGCGGCACGTCTCGTGCCGCGGAACGCGCCCGCCGAGGCGCCGGCATGACCGAGCTGTCCCTCCCGATCGCCGAGCGGAGATCGCTCCTCGCCGACTACCTCGAGCTGTCCAAGTCGCGCATCGTCCTCATGGTTCTCATCACCACGGCGGCCGGCTACCTCATGGCCGCGCCGCACATCGATCCGGTCGCGTTGCTGCACGCCCTCATCGGCACCGCGCTCGTCGCCGCCGGCACGAACGCGCTGAACCAGTACGTCGAGCGCGAGCACGACGCGAAGATGCGCCGCACCCGCCTCCGCCCGCTCCCCGACGGCCGCATCACGCCCCGAGCCGCGCTCCTCTTCTCAGCAGCGGTAGCGGTCATCGGTACGCTGTACCTCGGCCTCCTCGTGAACTGGCTCACCGCCGCCCTCGGCGCGCTGACCCTCACCAGCTACATCTTCGTCTACACCCCGCTCAAGCGCGTCTCCACCATCTGCACGATCATCGGCGCCGTGCCCGGGGCCATCCCGCCCCTCATGGGCTGGGCCGCCGCCTCCGGGACGCTGGCCATCGGTGGCTGGATTGCCTTCAGCATCCTCTTCTTCTGGCAGCTCCCGCATTTCATGGCCATCAGTTGGATCTACCGCGAGGACTACGGCCGCGCCGGCTTCGTGATGACCTCCGTGCGCGACGAGGACGGCATCGACACCTCCCGCCAGGCGGTTTTCTTCGCCCTCGCCCTCGTTGCCGTCTCCATCCTGCCGACGATCCTCGGCATCACCGGCGGGGTCTACCTGGTCGGCGCGGTGGCCTTCGGCGCCGCCTTCATCGCCACTGCCGTGCGCTTCTTCTTCGAGCGGACGAATCGCACCGCGATGCGCCTCTTCATGACCTCGAACCTCTACCTGATCGCGGTGATGGCCCTCCTCGTGGTCAGCATCCGCGCCTGATGCGCCGCTTCTTTCTCGCCGCGCTGCTGCTCTGCGCCTGCCACCGCGCCTCGGACCTCCCGCACCTCTTCCCCGTCCCGCCCGAGACGCTGACGCGCGAGACCGGCCAGCCGATGAACCTGGCCGAGAACAAGGGCTACGTGACGGTCTACGACTTCATCTTCACCAACTGCGCCGGCACCTGCCCGGTGATGAGCGCCACGATGCGCAACCTGACGAAGAAGATCGACAAGGACGCGCCGGTGCGCTTCGTCTCCATCAGCGTCGATCCCGAGCGCGACACGCCCCGGCAGTTGCGCGACTACGCCATGCACGTCCGCAACGACCCGCGCTGGATCTTCCTCACCGGCCAGCCCGGCCAGATCACCCGCCTCTCCGTGGACGGCTTCAAGCTCGCCATCGGCGGCACCCCCCAGACCGCCGCCGAGCCCCTCCTGCACAGCAGCAAGTTCGCCATCGCCGACAAGGACGGCATCATCCGCGCGTATGAGGGGGGCACGGACCCGGAGGCGGTGGAGCGGGTGGCCGAGAGGGTGGGGGAGCTGTTGGGGGAGTAGGTTATGATGCCGTAAAAACTGAAGGAGACCTCCAATGTCCCGTGCACTCTCTCTCGTGTGTCTGCTCCTGCTGTTCGCTGTTCCCGCCTTGGCCATCACCTACGGTCAGCCGGACGGCAACACCCATCCCGAGGTCGGCGCGCTGGTCGGCCAGTTCAGCTCAGGAACGTTCCCGTACTGCTCCGGCACGCTCATCGCGCCGAATGTCTTCCTCACCGCCGCCCACTGCGACCTCGGCACCTCGCGCGTCTTCGTCACGTTCGACTCGGTATTCAGCTCGAAGTCGAAGCTCCTCCCCGGCACGTACTACGCCGACCCGCTCTACAACCAGGCGCAGAGCGACCCGCACGACATCGCCGTCGTGGTGCTCGACAGCGCGGTCAAGAACGTCACGCCCGCCCGCCTCCCCGCCGCCGGCTCCCTCGGCTCGCTCTCCGTCGGCGCGCCGTTCACATCCGTCGGATACGGCGGCCAGGAGCCGGTGAACCAGCCCGGCGGCCCGGTCATCGCGTATCTCGACACGCGCGAATACTCCTCCGGCTCATTGAACTCCGTGAATCCCGCCTGGCTCCGCCTGTCGCAGAACATCCATACCGGCGACGGCGGCACCTGCTACGGCGACTCCGGCGGCCCGAACTTCCTCGGCGCCAGCCGCACCGAAACGAACATCGTCGCCGGCACGACCATTACGGGCGACTCGCTATGCAAGGCGACGAACGTCATCTACCGCCTCGACACCCCGTCGGCGCGAGACTTCCTCCGCGCCTTCGTAAAGCTGCCATAGAAACTACACGGCGAAAATCCGGCATGACGGCGCGCAAAAGCGCGTCGTCATGCCGTTACCTCGTGCAATCGGTGTCATTGGCGGCGAAGATGCGGTTCGGCGTGGCCAACGAGAACGCGCGCGGCGGTGGGTGGAGAGTCTAAGGCGTCGGCGCTGTCTAATCATTAGTTAGGCGTGCAGAATGGCTGGTGACCGCGAGCGGTGGCACTGCTGCCAGATTGCGGCGTTCGACGTGCTAGGCTGATGTACACGTTCGATGCAAATTTGGTATCTGTCGCCGTTCCTCCTTGCCTTGCTAGTCTGGTGGGTAGCTACACGCAAACGTCCTGACGACAAGGAGAAGTGGACGTGGCTCGCGCTTGGCGTTTGTGCTGGTGCGGTGCTGATGTTCACACTCGTCTTCTTCTCAGAACGGCAAGTGACCGGGCTCGCCGGCGGCCTTGATTCGAAGGCTTTGTCTTCTGGCGACCACACGGTGCGGGTGACGTTGGAAGACGATGAAGCCAAAGAGATTCTGCCGCCGACGAGAATTGGTAGAAATCGCGCCATAGCGGTTGGATCACTTCAGATCACGCTCCGCGACGTTACCGAGGCGACGGCGGAACTACAGATTCACCCAAGCGACGAATTGGAGTACTTCGGTAACGTCAACGGCTGGTGGCCCAAAGACTCGACTGGGAAGGCTAATCTTACACGTCCGCCTCTCGCAGTCGAGGCGGAATTGGGAAGATATCTCGACTTCGGATACCACGGGCGATTCTACCGACTGGGCCTTCTTGAGACAGAACCGCCGTTATGGGGCTTAGCTTCGCCCGAGATTCATGACATGATGCCGAGCCATGCGGTAATTCGTCTCGTCGATCGTGGCACCTACAGCATCATCAGTGGCGAAACGTCAAATGCCGAGGGTGCAAGACCGGTCCCGCGCGATCGTTCTGTGGCACAAGGAAGCGACTGAAGCGAACACAGAAATGCACCAACGTGTCGTCATGAGGCGAACCTGACGCCTAACTTTGGTGTGAAGCTGATGCGGCCCGGCGTCGGCCCGAAGGCCGAGCCGGCTGCGTCATCGCCAGCGTGACGGCGTCACGGCGGTTGCAGGTCGCCACTCGCAGCATCGCAGCTCATTGGCGGCAACCGCCGCGCCGCTTCGGCATGCGGGACCCGGCCGCACAGCTTACACCAAGGACGTTAGGCCGTCCGTGGCCACAACGCTCCGCGTCCTTGAGAGCTCTCCGTCGCATTGATCATCCCCTATATCTGCGCGTTTCCCCCTCGCAGCGCCGAAGGTGAGGTGCGGCAGCGACCGGCTTCCGCTCCCCTCCCAGGTGCGCTGGGCGACAAACCCCCTTCACCTCCACCCACCACCCGCGGTAGGGTTTGTCGCCCAGCGCACCTTGCCCACCCATACGCTCGCCCGTCGCTTGCCGCACCTCACCGCGCCACCCACCCTCCGCGCGTTCGGACAAAGTGTTGTTCCGTCGAGGCGCTTGCCGGTCACGTTCTCAACGTCGGCTCGCAGTTTCGCGGGCAAGCGCCGCGCCGGCCCAACACCTTGTCCTCGGCGCGCGGCCCCCGCGCCGTCGCTGCTCCCACCCGGGGAACGACGGGGGTGACGCAAGCTCGCATCGGATGGAAGTGACCCGCGATCATTTTTTTCCGATCAGCGATCAAGTGAATTCGACGCGCGATCACTTTTAAGCGACGCGCGATCCCTTTAATCTCGTCTGGAGGACAGTGAATCCGATCCTTGGATCACTTTAAAGTGATCCTCGGCCGGATGAATCTCACTTTGAGGACAGTCAATCCGACTCGTGATCGCTTTTATCTCATCGCCGGTCACTTTCACGATCGTGGTCGCGGCTCCGCGGCGCCACGTTAACCCTCGCAGCTCAGGGTGTCGCGAGATTGCGGGCCGCGACCAGCAAAACGCGCCTCCCCGCACGCGCCGTCGTGCTGCATTCGGCCCCTTCACACCCGTCCCCCCACCCGCGGTAGGCCGAATGCAGCACGACGGCGCTTCACACCCGCCCGGCGCACGCTCGTCGCGGCCCTGACCTCGGCGCACCGCCCGCCCTCGCGCGCCGAACTCACGAATGCATGCCGTGACACGGCGGTTGCACATCGCTTCCGCCGAGCACGTCGTTGGTCGCGGCAACCGCCGCGCCACAGCAGGGGAGCGTGAATTCGGCGCGCTCCCTCCCGGAACCGCTGCTCCGCCCGCAGCGGTCGCGACCCTCGCACATGCGAGCGAGGGTAGGGAACCAACGCTTGTCGTCACCCCTTTTATGGACAAGCTCGTCCAGAAAGAGAGGTCGCTCCATGAAACAATTCATTGGTGCATTATTTGTCATGACCGCGACAATAGCTTACGCGCAGGAGACCACCGCTCCAGCGCCGCCACCGCCCTACTGCAAAGCTGTTTGTTATACGTACGAACAGTTGGTGGCGGCCGAGAGAGCCGAAGCCGCGAAAAGCGGATGTCCGAATTACGTGTCGCCGACAGAGAACCCAGTCGTGGCCAAGATCCGCCTTGCTTACGATCTGAAGGGAACGGACAATCTGGACGGCCCTATCGACGATGAGTTGCGCCTTCTTATCAATGGCGTGGAAAAATGGAAACAAGTGTATAAGGCGAATCCTCCCGATGGAGCGGAGGCGTCATTTCGCAAAGATCAGTTGCTCCCAGGGTGTAACTCAGTGACAGTTGAGTACGCGGACTCTGGCGGTAACGCACATTTTCTGGCGCGCGTTGGCGGCCGCGCCTTCTGCGGCATTTGGGACTATTGTCTCGCCTATAAGGAAGGCTATTCCTTTGGTACGGGTATCGTGTGGAAGATTGTTGGTAGCCCCGGTCGTCGCGGACCAGTAGTGCACGGCAATATCTGGAAATCCCGTTATGAAGATCCGCGTGCCGAGACAGGTTGCATATGTAGAGATCCATCGTTTACGGTCATGAGCCTTTATCAGGCGCCGCTTC
Source organism: Thermoanaerobaculia bacterium (assembly GCA_035273585.1). Classification (GTDB taxonomy): domain Bacteria; phylum Acidobacteriota; class Thermoanaerobaculia; order Gp7-AA8; family Gp7-AA8; genus JAFAVZ01. The sequence goes on along the minus strand of DATEOX010000553.1, from coordinate 6,992 downwards.
AATAAGCACTGGCCGTGTGTGCAGTTCGGCGGCCTAACTTTGGTGTGAAGCTGGCACGGCCCGCGTTCGGCCCGGCAGCCGAGCTGCCTACGGTATCGCCAGCGTGACGGGCGTCACGGCGGTTGCAGCACGCCACTCGCTGCACGGCAGTTCATTGGCGGCAACCGCCGCGCCGCTTCGGCGTCGGCACGCGGGACCGGCCGTGCAGCTTACACCAAGGACGTTGGGCGGACGTGTGGTCAGGAGATGGCCGTGCCACGCTACAGTTCCGTCGCGACGAGTTTCCATAAATGTCTAGGATCAGTCAGCGAGACTACTTCTATGAATAGTATGGGCACGCCACTTAACGCTACATATCGCGTCATGTCTACTTCGACACGTGCAGTTCCATCAACCAGTTCGACACCGCCAACAGGTATCCATCCGTTCGTGGTGTTAGGGTCGTGCACAAAGTACGCGAGCTTACCTTCGATGTCGGTAACGGAGGTTCGCACCGTCCATCGCAGAACTTGCTCGGTTCGCTCTACATTCACGATGTCGACGTGAGCCTCCGCGGTAACTTCAACAATGCTTTCGCCCAACGTGAGCAGCGGGAGACCAAAGGCTGCTCGAACTGCGGGTCCACCCTCAGTGACGAACATCATCCGATCTCGTGACGTGCTTTGAAGCCTCAGTTTAAGTGGCCGATCCAACGTGCGCACAAGCCGCATGCGTCGAATGTACAGGTCAAAGTGGAGTGTAATCTCATCGACCGAGAACACTTCCTCATCGTCGATGCTGACCAAATTGACGGCTGCGGTCGATACCTGCGTGGGGTTAAGGCGCATGACGACCCATCCGAACATAGGCACTTGCGCAACCATATTGTTATACTGCCACGGCACAAGCGCGCCCGCTTGAGGCGGTGCATCCAGCATCGCAGGCGCGCCGCTTCCGCCGAAGGCCGGAGCAGTCGGCATCCCTAGCAATTTGACTACTCCGGAACAGTTCTTCTTACCGCATTTTCCCCTAGGCGTGCCAAGAGTCGTGACATCAGGAAAGAAGAGACCATCTGGCGTCAGAGCAACGGCCATAAACGTATTGTAGGGGCTAACCGTCGCCGTATTGCCGCCCAACTTTGATGTGAAGCTGGCACGGCCCGGCTTCGTCCCGCCGGCTCGGCCGCCGGCGGAGTCGGCTGCTTCTAGGCCAGCATGACGGCGTCACGGCGGTTGCGGGTCGCCACTCGGTGCTCCGCACGTCATTCGCGGCAACCGCCGCGCCGCTTCGGCTTCGGCACGCGTGACGGACCGCACAACAGAATGGAGTGACCCGCTCGTTCGAAGACGTTGTCGCGACGCTGAGGCGCAGTGGCAAGATATAAGCTCCGCATCAAGAAGTCCGCCGCCAAGGAGCTGGAAGCAATCGCGGGCAGGAAGATCGAGCGCGTATTACGCAGCGCATTCCGGCATATCGGAGAAATACCGGATCCGCCAGCGAAACTCTCGAATTCTCTACGAGATTCAAGACGATGTTCTGGTCGTCTTTGTCATACGCATAGCCGATCGCGAGGAAGTCTACCGAAAAGGCGGCGGCTGATCCGATCCGGCATCGCGCCGTAGTCCGCCGCGCGCCGTTGGCACCCATCCACCCCACTTCCTCACCCGTACATGTTTCGGGAGGACAGCGATGGCGACCGTGATGCTGATGCATTGGCCCGAGGTGACGAAGGAGCAGTACGAGCAGGTGCGGCGGGAGGTGAACTGGGAGGGGGACATGCCCAAAGGAGCGAAGTTCCACGTGGCCTGGTTCGGCGAGCAGGGGTTCCAGGTGCTCGACCTGTGGGAGTCGCAGCAGGACTTCGACGACTTCGCGCAGCAGCGGCTGATGCCGGGCATCCAGCGCATTGGAGTGCAGGGACAGCCGCGGGTCCAGTTCGCCGAGAGCACGGCGGTCTTCGCGCCGAATCCCTAGCGCAGCGCCTCGTAGTCCGCGGTCCGCTCCAGTTGCGTGAGCAGCGCGCGCAGATCCTCGGGTGGGGGCGTGAGGCGGCGTTTGGCCAGATCGAGCCAGCCGCCGCTGCTCGTGACGCGCGCCGCGCGCTCGCCGTCGGCGCGGAAGAACTCGTTGCGCAGGCGGAAGCGCGAGCCGTCCTCGTTCAGGCCGGCGGCGGCGAGCGTGACGCGCACCGGATCGAGCAGGCGCAGCTCGCGGAAGTACTCCAGCTCGTCGCGCAGGATCACCGGCCCGAGGCCGCGCCGCTCGAACTCGCGCATGGAGAAGCCGTGGTCGCTGAAGAACATCATCCGCACGTCCGCGCTCGCGTCGAGGTAGGCCGTGTTCTTCATGTGGCCGTTGAAGTCCATGTCTCCCCAGCGCGCGTAGAGCATCCGCTCGAATGGCATGGGCGATAGCTTAGCGGATCGGGTAGAGTGCGGCGCGTGGACTGGCTGCGCCTCTTCCCGATGATCAACGCCTCGCTCAACGCGCTGAGCGGCGTCTTCCTCTTCATCGCGTACCTGCTGATCCGCAAAAAGCGCATCCAGCCGCACAAGCGCTTCATGCTCGCCGCCTGCAGCACATCCGTCCTCTTCCTCGTGTGTTACGTCACCTACCACGCGCTGCGCCACGGCGTCGTCACCCGCTTCGCCGGCACCGGCGCGTGGCGATCGATCTACCTGACCGTGCTGACGAGCCACACCATCCTGGCGGTGGTCATCGTGCCGCTGGCCATCCTCTCCGTCACCAACGGCCTGCGCATGCGCGTGCCGCAGCACCGGCGCGTGGCGAAGTGGACCTTTCCGCTCTGGATGTATGTCTCGGTGACGGGTGTCCTGGTTTACTTTTTCCTCTACCATTGGTTCCCATCTGCATGAGCCGCCACCTGTCGCTGCTCGATGAGCTCCGCCACTACGCGCCGGCCGACGCGCTCGAAGCGGAGCACCACGCCGCGCTGCTCGCATTGCTGGCTGATGGCGATGCGGTCTTTGGCCGCGATCACTTCGTGCCGGGCCACGTCACCGCCAGTTGCTACGTCCTCGACGCCGACGCGCGCCTGCTCCTCCACCGCCACCGCCGCCTCGGGCGTTGGCTGCAGATGGGCGGCCATCTGGAGGCGGATGAGTCCCCGTCGCGCGCCGCGTTGCGCGAGGCCGAGGAAGAGTCAGGGCTGGACGGCCTGGCGCTCGTCGTCGACCGGGTCTTCGACATCGACGTGCACGGCATCCCGGCCGCGAAAGGGGAGCCCGACCACCGCCACTTCGACGTCCGCTACCTCGCGCGGACCGCGACGCCCGAGCGCATCGCCATCGACCCCGCCGAGTCGGAGGAGTTGGCCTGGGTCGACCTCGGGCGCGCCGAGGCGCTGCTCGATGAGGAAGCCGGACGGCGCGTCATCCGGAAGATCAGGAGTGTGGTTTGAGCCAGTTGCTGGAGAGCGATCTCGATCCCAGTCCGTTCGCGCAGTTCGCGAAATGGTTCGAGGAGGCCAAGGCCGTGACGCCGCGCCTCCCGGAGTCGGCCACGCTGGCCACGGCCGGGCTGGACGGCGTCTGCTCCGCGCGCGTGGTGCTGCTCAAGGACGTCGACGCGCGCGGCTTCGTCTTTTATACGAACTACAACAGCCGCAAGGGCTCGCAGATCCACGAGAACCCGTACGCCGCGCTGAACTGGTTCTGGCCGGAGCTCGACCGGCAGGTGCGCGTCGAGGGGGCGGTGGTGAAGACGACCACCGAGGAGTCCGACGCGTACTTTGCGACGCGGCCGCGCGGGAGCCAGCTCGGCGCGTGGGCCTCGGATCAGTCGAAAGTCATTCCCGGTCGAGGGGATCTCGACGCGCGCTTCCACGAGCTCGAGCAGAACTATCGCGACCTGCCGGTGCCGCGGCCGCCGCACTGGGGCGGCTACCGCGTGATCCCGGTCCTGATCGAGTTCTGGCAGGGCCGGCCCGACCGCCTGCACGACCGCTTCCGCTACCGGCTGCGCGACGCGAAGGACTGGGTCATCGAGCGGCTCGCGCCCTAGCCGGCACGGCCGGCTGCGCCGGCTGGCCAAGCCTCCGCTACCGTCATCGCCGGAATTACCTTCTGTGGCTCAGCCTCTTGGCGGCTCGCTTCCCGCGTTCCTTCATGATGGCCTTCGGCCGCGGCATCTCCGGCCGCTTGCCGGTGATCATCCCCTTGATCATCTCGAAGAGGATGACCGGCTGCGGCTTGTTCAGCTCCAGGTAGACGGCGAGCTTGATCGTGACCGCGATGAGGATCATGCGCGGGTCCTCGGGCGTCCCGTGGCGCGGATCGCCATCGTCGGCGCCGAACCAGGCGCGCCAGTCGGGCCGCCACAGTTCGCGGATCTTCTTATCGCTGCGCAGCACCTTCGCCGTGCCTGAGACGGAGATCCACTCCTTCGTCCGCGAGTGAAAGTAGGAGAGGTTGACGTTGGGGTCGTCGCGGATCTCGTCGACCTTCGGGCTGTCCCGGTCGGTCACGAACCAGAGGTCCGCCCCCTCCGCCTGCGCCTGCGTGGCCATCGGCCGCGACACGAGCAGCCCGTCGCCGCGGCGGGTGGTGAACATTGCCGTCTCGATGTCGGCGATGAGTTTGTACAGCTCGGCGAGCTTTTCCTTCTTCGAGGCCATGGGTGAGATGGTGAGCAAGTCGGGAGCCAGCATCCGCTAGACTCGTCGCCGTGAGCGAGCGCAAGAAAATCCTCTTCCTCTGCACCGGCAACGCGGCCCGCAGCCAGATGGCCGAGGGGCTGGCGAACGCCTTTCATTCGGACGTCGTGGAGGCCGTGTCGGCGGGGTCGCGGCCGGCGGGGTGGGTGCATCCGCTGGCGATCCGGGCCATGGCGGACCTCGGCGTCGACATCAGCGGCGCGCATTCGAAGGGCGCCGAGCCGTTCCTCGACCAGCCGTTCGACGTCGTCGTCACCGTGTGCGACTCGGCGGCGCAGGACTGCCCGAACTGGCCGGGGGCGAAGCGGATCGAGCACTGGCCGATCGTTGATCCGTCGTACGGGCCGGACGATCCGGCCACGCGCTACGACCGCTTCCTGGCCACGCGCGACGAGCTCGCGCGGCGCATCGACGAGCTGGTGAAGACCCTATGACCCTCCGCATCGTCCGCCTCGGCACGCCCCGGCACGAAGCGGAAGGCCTGCGCCTCGGCACCGTGCGCCGGCCGCCGCGCGGGGTGAAGAAAGAGGACTACGCGAAGCGCGACTTCTACGACGTCTGGGTGCCGGACCTCGCGCCGAGCGGGCCGCTCGTCTCCTGGGCGCTCTCCGTGCCGTGGACGCCCGAGCGATGGAAGACTTACGCGCGGAAGTACCTGGCCGAGATGCGCAAGCCGGGGCCGCAGCGGATGCTCGCCCTCCTCGCGGCGCTCTCGCGCACGGCCAACCTCTCCGTCGGCTGCTACTGCGAGGACGAGACGGTCTGCCACCGCTCGCTTCTCCGCGAGCTGCTGCTCGAGCATGGAGCGGTATTGACGGAATGAGGGATGGAGGGAGAGACTGTCCGGCGCCAATCGACAGCAGGGGAGAAGCAATGCTGAGCGCCATGATCGTCTGTCCGACCACCCACAATGACTGGGACTGGCAGGTCACCTTCGAAACGTATTACAGCGTGGGGGCACCTAACAGCGACGGATGCCTGACCCAGAGCGTGCGCGCCATCCTGGACAGCGTGACCGAGCTCTTCGCTGGGACCGAAGCGCCGGACACGCAGTTCACATTCTCCTATGCCGAGGTCGCGTTCCTGCGGCAATACCTGCTCGACTTTCCGGAGAAAGCAGCCGTGTTTCGCGCGGCCGGCACCCGGTTCTGCCTCCTCGGCGGCGGGATCACCTCTCCCGACAACCAGGCTTGCCACGGCGAGGTGTTCATCCGGAACTACCTGACCGGCCACGAGTTTTTGAGGTCCGTGGGACTGATCGACCAGGTCTTCTTCGTGGCCTGGCTGCCCGACGACTTCGGGCACGATCCGCAGCTGCCGGTGCTCATCGAGGCCCTCGGCATGAGCTCCATCGGCCTCTCCCGCATCCCCGGCTCGCCGCAGCCCACCCTCTGCCCGAGCCTGCAGCCTGCCAACGACGCCGTCCGCCAGCACGGCGTCAGCTTCTACTGGCTCGGCAACGACGGCTCGAAGGTGTTGACCCATTTCATGCCGAACACCTACTTCGGGATCACGAACTTTACGGACGGCCTGACCAATACGGTCCAGGCCATGACGGATTTCCTCCAGTTCGACGTCGACGGCGTCACCTGGCCCGGCGACACCATCTTCGTCACGCAAGGGGGCGACTGGCAGTTCCCCCAGAGCGATGCGAAGGACGGAGACCATACGGGCAACTACAACTGGTCTGCCGCGATCGATGCGCCGCTCTCTTACAACGGCATCAGCGTCACCAGCCGGCTCGGCACGTTCGCCGACTATTACCAGGTGTTGATGCAGAACGGGACTGAGATCAAGCCGTTCGTCCTCTATGCCGAGAACTACTGGACCGGCTACTTCGCGAGCCGACCGCAGTTGAAGATCGATCAATACGCGGCGGCGCAACTGCTCATCGGCGCCGAAGTGCTCGGCTCCATCCTCACCGTCTACCCGGGTGCGACGAGGGAGGAGCAGGCCGCGCTGGCCGGCGCCATCGCCGATGGCTGGCATCTGCTCGTCCCAACCACGCACCATGACTTCATCACCGGCACCTCGGAAGATTCCGTCTATCAATTACCCGCGACGCCGGATCCGAAGTGGGATGCGGATGGGCAGTTGTCGATGTCCGGCCGGGCGGTGAAGCTGGCGGCCGGCGCGCTCGAATTGGCCATGAAGCAGTTGGCGGCGCTCGTGACCACCGACGTGCAGGGGGACGAGCTTGCCGTCGTAGTCTTCAATCAGACGGGATGCGATCTTCCCGATACCGCGATGGTGGAGATGGCGGATCCGAGCGCCGGCCAGGTCGACTATGCGGTGGTGGTGGGGGGGGAGGTGGGACCGGTACAGAGGAGCGCGAACA
>DATEOX010000552.1:0-10699 GCA_035273585.1 Thermoanaerobaculia bacterium | reverse complement strand
GTTAGTTGTTGGTTATTAGTAGGACACCCGGCCGGACAAACTACTAACAACCAACAACTAACAACCAACAACTCCGCGTTAGCACGACGCCCGGCCGGACAAACTACTAGCAACTAGCAACCAGCAACCAGCAACTACTTCGGCAACCTGATCTTCGGCTTCTCCTCCCTCGCCCGGTAGAGGATCGCCGTCTTCCCCACCACCCCGGCCACATGCGCGTCGGTGGCGGCGGCGAGGCGCTCGGCGGTGGCGCGGCGCTCCTGGGCCTCCTCGACCTCGATGCGTACTTTGATCAGCTCATGGGCCTGGAGGGACTGCCTCGTCTCCTCCACCACCGCGCCGCTCACGCCTCCTTTCCCCACCCGGACCACGGGCGAGAGCGGATGGGCGAGACCTCGCAGGAACTGGCGCTGTTTCGGTGTGAGCATGGCGGGCGCGATTGTATAGGCCCGACCCGTGCAAAAGACGAGCGCGCCATGAAACGGACCGCTCTTTTCTTTGCCCTCCTGCTCACCGCCGCTGCCGCGTCCGCGCAGCCGAGCCCATCCTTCTCCATCGGCCCGCGCATCAGCAGCTTCTCCACCGATCTGGACGTCGACCTCTCCCGCGTCGAGACCGGCCGCCAGACGAGCTTCGGCCTCGTCGGCGACTACCGGAACGGCGCGGTCGTCTTCGACTGGGTCTACAACCACGACGCGTCGGAAGGCGCGAGCCTGTTCGACGTCGTGGCCAACGTCAGCGACTACGAGCGCAACTGGGGCGAGGCGACCGTCGGCTACGCCATCGCCCCGATCATCGACCTGCAGGGCGGCGTCCGCATCGACTCCATCCGCCTCGGCGGCGCGCGCCTCTTCGGCGGGTCGATCTTCTCCGACCTCGATCTCGACCACCAGGCCGTCACCGCCGGCGTCCGCCTCCACACGCCGACCCGCGGACAGGTCGGCTGGTACGGCACGGCCCGCGGCTACATCGGCACGGCGAAATTCGACCGCCTCGGCACGCGCGTGAACTCCGACACCACCGGATGGCGGGCCGAGACCGGCGTCATGATCCGCATCGGCGAGTCCAACTGGTACATCGTCCCCGGCGCCGAATACGAGCGGCTGGAGACGGAGGACTTCGGCGTCGACATGAAGTCGAACCGGCTCTTCCTGAACTTCGTGTTCACGCGCTAGCGGACCTTGCCCGCGCGCTCGGCGAACTTTGCCGGCGGCTCGTACCCCGTGAGGCGGAGCTCCTTCTGCTCCTCCCCCTTCGCGTCGATGAAGACCAGCGTCGGGACGCCGACGATCCCGTACTGCTTCGTCAGCGCCTGGGTCGTCGGGTCCTCCGGCGAGGTGAGGTCCGCCTTCACGCGCACGAAGCGCCCGAGCTCGTCCTTGACCTTCGGCTCGGCGAATGTCTTCTCGTCGAGCTCCTTACACGGCAGGCACCAGTCGGCGTAGAAGTCGATGACCACCGGCTTGCCGGCGGCGCGCGCGTCGGCCAGCGCCTTCGCGTCGTATTTGTCCCACGTCACGCCGGTCCCGTGGTTCCGCGGCAGGGCGAAGGCGACGCCGCTGACCAGCAGCAGGACGGCCATGGCGATGCGCAGCACGCGCGCGCCCGGCGTGCGGGTGACGAAGAGGAAGATCGCGCCGGTCAGGAGGCTGAGGGCCACGCCCCAGCGGAAGACGTCCTCACCGAGGATCGGGCGGAGGAAGTAGAAGGCCATGGCGATGAGGATGAAACCCATCGCCTTCTTCACCTGCACCATCCACATGCCGCTGCGGGGGATGGCCGACAGCCCCGAGGAGAAGATGCCGAGCAGCAGGTACGGCACGCCGAGGCCGAGGGCCAGGACGAAGAACATCAGGAAGCCGAGGAACGGGCTCTGGAGACTGCTCACCAGGGCGATCAGCGAGATCACGAACGGACCGACGCACGGCGCGGCGACGATGCCGATCAGCAGGCCCATGGTCAGCGCGCCGGCCATCCCCGCGCGGCCGCCGGAGCGGTCGGTAATGAAGTGCGGCACGCGGATCTCGAACGCGCCGAACATCGAGGAGGCCATCACCAGCATCAGCAGGGCAAAGAAGACCAGCACGGCCGGCAGTTGCAGCCAGGCGCCGAAGAGGCGGCCGGAGAGCGCGGAGAAGACGCCGAGAGCCGAGTAGGTGATGGCGATGCCAATGACGTACAGCGAGGAGAGCGCCACGCGCTGCCCGCGGCTGCCGCCGCTCTGCGAGCTGAAGTAGCCGATGGTGATCGGGATCAGCGGATAGACGCAGGGTGTCAGGTTCAGGGCCAGCCCGAGGATGAAGATGGCGAACAGCGTGAGGGGGAGCCCGCGCGAGGTGAAAGTCGCGCCGATGTCGCTGCCGAAGAGGCTCGCTTTCGGCTGCGCCCCCTTCGGCGCGGCGGTGAGAGGCGTGAAGGCGCCGCTCGGAGCGGCGGACGTCGCACCGGCGGCGGGCGTCGCGCTGATGGCGAAGTCCGCCTTCTTCGGCGGCAGGCAGACGCGGTCGCTGCAGGCCTGATAGTTGACCGTCCCGCGCACTTCCGTCGCGCCGGGCTTCAGCTTCGCCGCGAACGGGATGCGGATCGTCCCTTCGAAGACGGCGATCTGCTTGTCGCCGCTGAAGCTGAACGAGCGCAGGGTGTGCGGCGGGAACCGCGGCGCGCCAACCAGGTCGGCGGTGGTGAGCGTGATCGTGGTGCCGATCAGGTACTCGTCGTTCGGCGTGTTCGAGTTGATGTGCCAGCCGTCGGCGATCTTCGCCGTGATCACGCCCTGCACATCGTCGCCGCTGCGCGAGGTGACGAGGCCTTCGGCCGTGACCAGCGGCCCGGCCGGCGGCGCGCCCGAGAGCGGATCGAGCTGCGCCGTGGCGGTTGCGGCGACGAGGACGAGAGCCGGAAAGAGCGCCCGCGCGAGCCGCATCATCTATTTCTTGGCCTGCTGGAGCTGCTGCTCGATCTGCGGCAGAAGAAGGTCGACGCTCTTGATCAGCGGCGAGTTGGGGAACGTCGCCTTGAAGCTGCGGAGCTCGTTCGCCGCGGCGAGATAGTTGCCCTGGATCGTGTAGACCTGGGCGCCCAGCATGCGGGCCCGCTCCAGCAGATCGCCCTTCGACTGCACCTTGGTGAACTCGCGGATCGTCTTCAGCGACTCGTCGTAGCGGCGGCCCTCGAACATCACCATGGCCAGCTCGAGGTAGGCCTGGTCGCGGACCGCGGTCGGCGCCTTCGCATCGATCACCAGCTTCTTCAGGCGCGTCTCGCTCTCCTTCACCTTCTGCCGGGCGTGGAGGGCTTGCGCGAGCTGCAACCGCTTGCCGTAGTCGTCGCCGAACTTCGGCTCATCGGCCTGCAGCTTGAGGAAGTTGTTGTACTGCTTCTCGACGTCGGTGAGCATCTTCACGAAGTCGTTCGGGGGGGAGTAGCCGCGGATGACGCCCGCCACGGTGAGGTCGTGGGTCAGGACGAGGAACGTCGGCAGGGTGGTCACGCCGAGCTTCTGCGCGAGCTGCGTCCCCTCCCCCCCATCCTCGGTGTTCAGGCGGAGGAGGACCATGTCGTCGGTGGCCATCTGGAAGGCGGCCGAGGGGAAGACTTCCTGCTCCATGCGATGGCACCAGCCGCACCAGTCGGCGAACATGTCGACGAAGATGAGCCGCTTGTTGTCCTTCGCTTTCTTCTGCGCCGTGACGAGCGACTTGATCCATGGGCCGGCGATTGCGGACGGCGCGAATGCCGCGAGCACCACGGCGAGCAGAACGAGACGTTTCAAAGGGAGATCCTCCGTTACCGGTCCGAAACGGGCGCGCGAGAGAAGGCTATTCCGCAGCGATGCTACCGGCGGGTGACAGCTCCGTCGCCGCTTGTTTCCGCTCCTGCGCATGCCGGCGCGCCGCCTCGACGAACGCACCGAAGATGCGGACCGCTGAATCCTCGCCCGTCATGTCCTCCGGATGCCACTGCACGCCCAGGTAGAACGGATGCCGCGGATCCTCGAGCCCCTCCACGATGCCGTCCGGCGCATGCGCCGTCACGCGCAGGCCGTCCCCCACGTCGCGGATGGCCTGGTGGTGCGAGGAGTTCACGTTCAGCTCGCCGGAGCCGACGATCTGCGCCAGTCGCGTCCCCTGCTCGATCATTACGTCGTGCCGGGCCCGGTCCTCCGGGACGCTGGCGTGCTCGATGTCGGTCTCGCGCTGCGACTCGATGTCCTGCAGCAGGGTGCCCCCCGCCGCGACGTTCATCACCTGCAATCCCAGACAGATACCGAGCGTCGGGATGCCCCGCTCGCGGGCGGCCTTGGCCAGGGAGAAGTCGTTCGACTGCCGGCGGGGGTCCATCGGATCGACGCTCTCGTGCCGCTCCTCCCCATACGCCGCCGGGTCGCAGTCGTCGCCGCCGGCCAGCAGAATGCCATCCAACTGATTGGCGAGCTCAGCCGCGTTCTCCGGCTGCGGCGGGATCATCACCGGTACGGCGCCGGCGCGCCGCAGCGCCTCGGTGTACGTGGCGAAGACGAACGCACGGTCGCGCTCGCCTGGGTTGAGGTAGAGGTCGGATCCGATGCCGATGATGGGCTTGCTCATACACGTATCCTAGCGAAATTCATGGCCGCCCTCAGGCGTTTTTCGTAGCGTCTCCAATACAAATAATTATGAAAACCACACGCGCGGTCGCTCGTCTGCTCTCGTTCGCCCTGCTCGCCACGACGGTTTCCTTGCACGCCGAGGACCACGGTACGGATGCCCTCCGCACCGCGCCCCCCTCCGGGACGCGCATCGAGCTGCAGTCGGTCCCACAGTTCGTGCAGCGGCTGTTCGTCCCGACGATGCCGGAGGCGACGAACACCTTCACGGTGGCGGCGCAGACGGTAGATGAGGTGCTGGAGGCGCCCGCCGGCTTCAACCTCGACCTGCACAACGGCGGCCTGTCCATCGAGGCGCCCGCAGGCGAGGCATCCGGCTACGCCCGCGTCCGCTTCGGCGGCCGCGAGGTGACCCTCACGCTCGTGAACCTCATCCCCTCCGACCGCGTGCAGAACGGCGTCCTCGAGGGCTACCGCGTCGGCGCCTACCGCGAGCCGCTCAACGGCCTGGAGTCGTACAGCAAGCCGCTCGGCTTCATGCGCCTGACGGATGAGAACGGCGAGCTGTGGGTTTCGGACCACTACCGGATGCGCGACTTCCAGTGCAAGCTGGACGGCGACTCGAAGTTCCTCATCCTGCGCACGGAGGCGCTGCTCAAGCTCGAGCTGCTCCAGCACGAGCTCGCCGCGCGCGGCGTCGACTTCGACCGCTTCACGATCATGTCCGGCTACCGGACGCCGTACTACAACTCCCGCATCGGCAACGAGACGTCCTACTCGCGCCACCTCTACGGCGACGCCATGGACGTCTACATCGACCGCAACGGCGACGGCAAGATGGACGACATCAACAAGGACGGCCGGATCGACTCCAACGACGCCAAGTTCCTCCAGTCCATCGCCGCCGGCCTCGACGAGTCCCGCGACTGGGGCTGGCTCAAAGGCGGCGCCGGTGTCTACCACGCCAACGCCGCCCACGGCCCCTACCTGCACGTGGATGCGCGGGGGTACGTGGCACGGTGGGGCGTGTAGCCGGCACGGCCCGTTGTACGATTCACGAATGCGCCAGATCCTGATCTACCCCGGCGAAGACGGCTACTGGATCGCGGAGTGCCCAAGCCTGCCGGGCTGCATCACCCAAGGCAGGACGCGTGAGGAAGCGGTCGCGAACGCGCGCGACGCGGTGAGGGAGTACATCGCGGCGCTCGAGGCAGACCATCTGCCGGTGCCTGCCGATCGCTTCGAAGCGACGGTCGTCGCAGTGTGAGCAAGCTGCCGCGCGTCTCGGGCCGCGAATGTGTCGACGCGCTCCGGCGTGCAGGCTTTCGCGTCGTCCGGCAGAGCGGGAGCCACGTCGTCTTGCGCCCGCGACGAACCGTTTGCGCAGGTGGTGGTGCCAGATCACAAGGAGCTCGACCGCGGCACGCTCCGCGTCATCCTCCGCCAATCGGACTTGCCGATCGAGACTTTCGTCGACGTCCGACCGGCAATGGGGTTTCACATCGAGACGTTCGGCAGCGAGGCGCTCGGCTCGGATTCGCCGTCCTGGAGGCAATCATCGCGGAGACCGAAAGTCCCGATCGGATGAAGCCCCACCTCGCAGGCAACGTCAGCTTCGTTGGGGTATAACATCAGCCCCCATGAGCCGCGATGAGCTTCTCGAGCGGATCTCCATCGATCCGAACATCTGTTTCGGCAAGCCGCGCATCCGCGGCACGAGGATCTGGGTGGCGCTGATCATCGAGAATTTCGCCGCCGGGGCATCGGAGGCGGAGATTCTCGAGGCTTATCCATCGCTCGCACCGGAGGACATCAAAGCGGCACTGGCGTATGCCGCCGAGATCACCCGCGAGCGCGTCATCCCCACCGCCGTCGGCTCGTCGTGATGCGGCTGAAGCTGGACGAAAATCTCGACACCCGGCTCGCCGAGTGGCTGGCGTCGCTGGGGCATGACACGCATACGGTACGGGACGAACAGCTTGGTGGTGCGTCCTGCGGCCGCCGGTACCGTCGATGATGATTCGAATGCTGCTCGACCAAGCTGTTTCACACATCGCGGTGGAATCGCCGGAAGGCAAGATCTGGATCGTGGAGCCCGGACGGGTGCGAATCTGGGAGTCGTGGGATGTCTAACGCCCGGCGCCTGGCGTTCCAGCGAGATGTGTTGCCCCATGACGCCGCCCCTTCCCCCACCCGCGCGCGAACGGGATGAGCATCGGGACGCGGCGGCGGTACTCCTCGTACGCGCTGCCGTGCTCGCGCAGCAGGTCGCGCTCCTCGAACTGGATGGCCAGCAGGATGTACGCCGCCGTGGCGATGGCGAACAGCAGGTGGGCGGACGTCATCACGGGCGTCATCCAGAAGGCGAAGAACCAGCCGACGTAGAGCGGGTGCCGCACCAGCCGGTACGGGCCGGGGGTGCCGAACTTCAACTGCGTGTATGGCTTGCCGCGAAGGAACAACCAGACCTGGCGCAGGCCGAAGAGATCGAAGTGATTGATGAGGAACGTCGCGACCAGCACCAGCGCGAATCCGAACCCGAAGAGTATCCGGAGCGCGAGGCGGCCGGCGGGATCGCTCACCGACCAAACCACGCCGCCCAGCGGCCGCCACTGCCAGAACATCAGGATGAGCGCGACGCTGGAGAGCAGCACGTACGTCGAGCGCTCCAGCACCGGCGGGACGAAGCGCGTCCAGCGCTCCTTGAACCATCGCCGGGCCATCACGCTGTGCTGGACCGCGAAGAGCGTCAGCAGGACGAGGTCGACGGCCAGCGCGCGGGCGAGCGGCCCGCGCGGCGCGCCGTCGAGCGTAGTCGGCACGCCGAAGCCGCCGATGAAACCGATGGCGTAGAGGAACGTGGCGAAGAAGACCGCGTAGCAGAGCAGGCCGTAAGCGAAGAAAGCAATTCGTTTGAGCATGGCCCAAACGTCGGCCGGGCCGGCCGGCGCCGCCATGGGTGCATTGTCCCGCCAGCCGGTAGAATCGGTCTGCCAGGCAGGACAAATGTCCCACTCGACACAGCGAACCCGCTTCGTGCGCGCCAGCGACGGCGTGCAGCTCGCCTGGGCGGAGGCGGGAAGCGGGCCGCTCCTGATCAAGGCCGCCACGTGGCTGACGCACCTTCAATATGACTGGGAGAGTCCGGTGTGGCGTCACTGGATGCGCTTCTTCACCGACCACTTCCGCTTCGTCCGCTACGACGAGCGCGGCTGCGGGATGAGCGACTGGGAGGCCGGCGAGCTGTCGACCAACCGCTGGATCGACGACCTCGAAGAGGTGATCGACGCCGCCGCCCCCACCGCCCCCTTCACCCTTCTCGGCATCTCGCAGGGCGCGGTCGCCTGCATCGGCTACGCCGTCCGGCATCCGGAGCGCGTGGCCCGGATGATCCTGTACGGCGGCTATGCGCGCGGCCACTATCACCGGGGAAGGCCGGATGCCGAGCGCGAGTACCGCGCCATCATCGAAGTGCTGCGCATCGGATGGGGAAAGCCCAACCCCTCCTTCCGGCAGATCTTCACCTCGCGCTTCATCCCGGACGGCACGGCCGAGCAGTTGGCCTGGTTCAACGATCTCTGCCAGAAGACGGCCTCGCCCGAGATGGCGGCGGAGCTGCTGCAAGTGCGCGCGGAGATGAACGTCGTCGACCTGCTCCCGCGGGTGCGCGTGCCGACGCTGGTGATGCACGCGCGCCACGACACCGTGGTGCCGTTCGCGGAAGGGCGCCTCCTCGCTGCGTCGATCCCCGGCGCGCAGTTCATCGAGCTGGCCGGGAACAACCACGTCCTGCTGGAGGACGAGCCGGCCTGGCCGCGGTTTCAGGAGGCGGTGCTCGACTTCGCCGGTCTCCAGGCGCCGGCCGGCGGCGACGCCTTCGCCGCCCTCTCCCCGCGCGAGCGCCAGGTCCTGGCCCTCCTCAGCGAAGGCCTCGGCAACTCACAGATCGGCGAGCGCCTCTCCATCAGCGAGAAGACGGTGCGCAACCACATCTCGAAGCTGTACGACAAGCTCGGCGTCTGGAACCGGGCGCAGGCGGTGGTGTTCGCCCGCGACCGCGGATTCCGGCGGTGACTACCGCCAGGGCAACGTCAGCGTAGCCACGCACCCCCGCCCGTCCGTCCGGTTCTCCAGCGTGAGCGTGCCGCCGTGGACATCGGCGATCTGGCGGCTGAGGACGAGGCCGATGCCGCTGCCGGTCGGCTTCGTGGTGAAGAACGGGACGAAGAGGTTCGCCGTGGCGGCGAGGCCGAGGCCTTCGTCGATGACTTCGATCACGACGGAAGAGCCGCGGGCGTGCCAGGCGATGCGGACGGAGCCGGCGGCCTCCAGCGAAGCGTCGACGGCGTTGCGGATCAGGTTGATGAGGAGCTGCTCGAGCTGGTCCGCATCCGCCTCGATGGTCAGGGGTGGGCCGGCCGCCACGACCACCGGCAAACGGGGTTCCAGCGCCGCGACGCGTTGCACCAATGGGCCGAGGGCGACGAGCGTCTTGCGCGGCGACGGCAGTTTGGCGAGCTGCGCGTAGGCGCGCATGAAGCGGGTCAGGCCCTCGGCGCGCGAAGAGATCACGCGCATGCCGCGGGCGACGTCCGCGCGCCAGTCGTCCGGCAGCGGATCGCGGGCGACGAGGCGGGCGGTCGACTCGGCGATCGACTGGATCGGCGCGAGCGAGTTGTTCAGCTCGTGGCTGAGCACGCGCACGATGCGCTGCCAGGCCTGCGCCTCCTCCTCACGCAGCGCTCGGCTGATGTCGGCGATGAAGAGCAGGCGGTGCGGCAGCCCCTTCTCCCGGAATGTGGAGCGGCGGATGCTCCACCGGCCGCTGCCGCCGGGGAAGCGGCGATCAACAGTTTCCGGTCCGTCGAGCAGGTCGCCCAAGCCAACATCCGCCGCAGTCGCGCCGAGGAGCAGCGCGGCCGGGCGCCCCAACAGCCGCTCCCCGGCGCGGTTCACGATGCGCAGCCGCTGCTCGGGATCGAAGGCGAAGATCGCGGCGTCGATGTTCGCCAGCACGGCGCGAAGCAGCGCCGTCGCCTCGATTGCCTCGAGCTTTCCCTCCTCGATCGTCTGGCGCAGCGTGTCCAGCTCCTGCATCACCTCGCCCAGGACGTCGCCCGCGTGGAGGTCGCGCGGGCGGAGCGTGTAGTCCTCCTCGCGAAGGGCGGAAATCAGGTTGGCCAGCGTGCGCAGCGGATAGACGAGCCGGGCGTGCAGCAGATACGTGGCAATGAACAGCGACACGACGGCGAAGAAGAGCACCGTCCCGACAGCCTTGAGCGTCGCGCCCGAGGTGTAGAGAAGGATGAGCGCTGCGACGAGCATCGGCACGACGGCGGCGACGGCCGTGAGCACGATGCGCGCCTCGAAGCGCACGCGCCGGCGCGGGCCCCTCACCCGGCGCTGCGCGCCACCCTCTCCCCGCGCGGCGGGGCGAGGGCTCTCGGCGGAGGCCTTCATAGGCCGTAGCGCTGGATGCGGCGATAGAGCGCGCTGCGGCTCAACCCGAGCGCCTCGGCCGCGCGGCTGACATTGCCGTCGAACCGACCCAGCGCCTTCCGGATGAGCAGCGCCTCGACATCCTCCAGGCTCATGTCGTCCATTCTCTGCTCGGCGGGCGCCTGGAGTCCAAGGTCGCCGCGGGCGATGGTCGAGCCGGCGGACATCAGCACCGCCCGCTCCACCACGTGCTCCAGCTCGCGCACGTTGCCCGGCCAGCCGTGTTCGAGCAGCGCCTTCATCGCCTGCGCATCGAAGCCGCTGATGTTCTTCCGATAGCGCGCCGCATGCTGGCGCAGCACGCGGCCGGCGAGGAGCGGGATGTCCTCGCGCCGCTCGCGCAACGGCGGGAGGCGGATCTCGACCGTGTTGATGCGGAAGAGCAGGTCCTGGCGGAAGCGGCCGGCCTGCACCTCCTCCTCCAGCGAGGCGTTCGTGGCGGAGATGAGGCGCACGTCGGCGCGGCGGGTCTGCGAGGAGCCGACGCGCTCGAACTCGCCGGTTTCGAGGACGCGCAGGAGTTTCGGCTGGAGGTTCGGCGGGACGTTCGCTATCTCGTCGAGGAAGAGCGTGCCGCCGTCGGCCAGTTCAAACCGGCCCACGCGGTCGCTCTTG
>DATEOX010000551.1:0-10232 GCA_035273585.1 Thermoanaerobaculia bacterium | reverse complement strand
GAGACGCCCGGCGGCTGGCGGGCGGGACGCCCGCTCCCCCACTTCGACGTCCCGAACCACTCCTGAAACTGCGCGGCGGGCAGGGGCGGGCTCATGAAGTAGCCCTGGGCCAGGTCGCAGCCGAGGCGCTTGAGGATGCGCCACGCCTCGAGCGTCTCCACCCCCTCGGCGATCACCACCAGCCCCATGTTGTGCCCGAGCTCGATCGTCGAGCGGACGATCATCAGGTCATCCGTCGAGCTCTCCGACAGGTTCAGCACGAACGACTTGTCGATCTTCAGCTCGTCCACGGGCAGGCGCTTGAGGTGCCCGAGCGAGGAGTAGCCGGTGCCGAAGTCGTCGATGGCCAGCCCGATGCCGCGCGACTTCAGATCGCTCAGGATCTTCAGCGCGTATGCGGTGTCCTGCATGACCGCGCTCTCGGTGATCTCCAGCATCAGCCGCGTCGGCGGCAGCCCTGCTTCGGAGAGCAGGCCGCTGATGAACGTCGGCAGCTCGGAGTCGAACAGGTCGAGCGCGGACAGGTTGACCGCGATACAGATGTCCAGCCCCGTGCGGTTCCACGCCGCGCACTGCTGGATGGCCTTGCGCAACACCCACTTCGTGATCAGCCCGATGTTGCCCGACTGCTCGGCCAGGGGGATGAACTCGTCCGGGCGCATGATGCCGTGCAGGGCGTGCTTCCAGCGCACGAGCGCCTCGGCGTGCACCACGTGCTCCGTCCGGACGTCGATCTTCGGCTGGAAGTGCAGCTCCAGCTCGTCGCGGCCGATGGCCTGGCGCAGCTCCATCATCAGCGAGAGGCGGCGCAGGCTGTGCTCGTCGCGCCCCGCCTCGTACACGGCCACGCTGCTGAGGCTCTTCTTCGCGTCGTACATGGCGATGTCGGCGCGCTTCATGAGCGTGTCGGCGTCCTCGGCGTGCGCCGGATAGAGGGCGATGCCGAGGCTGGCGTCGACGTCGATGGCCACGTCGCCGAGGACGAACGGCGCGTCGAAGGCCGTGCCGACGCGCTGGGCGATCTCCATGGCCCGCTCGACCGAAGGCGTGGTGAACTTGATGGCGAACTCGTCGCCGCCGAGGCGCGCGACCGTGTCCGAGGTGCGCAGCGTCTGCTCCAGCCGGCGGCCGATCTCGATCAGGAGCTGGTCGCCGAAGTGATGGCCGAGCGTGTCGTTGATCTCCTTGAAGCGGTCGACGTCCATCATGATCATCCCCACCGAGGCGCCAGTGCGCTTCGAGGTGGCGATCGACTGCGTGACGCGGTCGAAGAAGAGAGTCCGGTTGGGCAGCCCGGTGAGCGCGTCGTGCGTCGACTGATGGGTGATCTGATCCTCGCGCGCGGCGATGGCGGACTGCATCTGGTTGAAGGCCGCGGCGAGCTGCCCGATCTCGTCCTGCTGCTCGACGACGATGGGCGAGACGTAGTCGCCGCGCCCGATCCGCCCCGCCCCTTCGGCCAGCACGTGCAGCGGCCGGCTCACGCTGCGGGCGAAGATCACGGCCGCGACGACCGCCGCGAGGAGGATGAGCGACGAGAGGGCGACGATCTGCAGTTGCAAGGTGACGAATGGCTTGCGCGCCTCTTCGAGCGAGCGGCGGAGCAGGACGTCGACGCGCGAGCCGTCGCCGGTCGGCAGGTGCTGGGGGAGCGAGGCGTAGGCCTCGTCGTTCGCCGCGCTCGCGCCGCGCAGCGAGACGTCGAGGGAGGTGAGGCGCTCCACGTCCTGCAACACCCGATCGTCGATCTCGAAGCCCGCGCCGACCCAGGCGATCGGCCGCGGCCCGAGCACCGGCACGATGGCGAACTGGTACGGCCGCTCCTGGAACGACACCGTCGCCGACGCCTCGCCTCCCTCCTCGGCCATCTTCAGCAGGGCGGGGAAGGGGAAGCGCTTGCCGGTCAGGCGTCCATGGAGCGTGTCGGCCATCACCACGCCGTCGAGGCCGATGAGGAACACGGTGTCGGTCCCGACGCGCTTGCTGTGATTCAGCAGCGCGGAGGTGATGGTCGGCATGTCGCCCGAGGCCACGGCGTCGCGGAAGGCGAAGTCGAGGGCCATCACCCGCGCGCTGTCCGCGAGCTGTTGCGCGCGGGTGTCGAGGATCCGGTTGAGCACGAGCGCGCCGACGCGCAGCTCGTCGGCCACGGTTCGCCGGAGCGTGCGTTGCCCGGCCAGATACACGGAGACGAGCGTGCCGGCCTCGAGCAGCACGAGCACCGCGATCAGGAGGTAGAGAAGTCGCGCCTGGAAGCTACGGACGGCCATGGCCGCTGCCGAACGATACAGCGATCCGGTCGCCCCCGGCCACGGTCACGGTCTCCGGCGCAGGCTCGTCACGCATCTCCGGGTACCAGACCCGCACCGCATAACGGCCGGCATCGAGGTCCTTCAGAGTGGCGCTCCCCGTCGCGCCGGTCTTCTCGAACCAGGGCGTGTCGACGATCACGATGTAGGCGGTCATCTGATCGTGGATGTTGCAGCCGAGGGTGACCACGCCGGCGCGGTCGAAGAGGATCGGGTTGGCCGGCGTCCCCTTGTAGAGCGGGAGCTGGAACGGCTTGGCGGGCGAGAAGGAGTAGACGTGGTGGCGGATGTCGTCGCTGTTGGGGAAGCGCACGGAGGTGCCGGTCTGGATGGGGAGGACGTGCGGGATGAACATCCGGTTCTTCTGGTCCATCACCGCCGTGCGCCTCGGCGGCGCGGGGGCGGTACGGCCCTCGGGGACGGCGTAGACGACCGCGTCGCGAATGGGCACGCCGCGGGCGTCGGTGACGCGGACGTCGATGGTGGCGGCGGCAGCCGGGAGGGCGGCGGCGAGGACGAAGGGGATGAGGATGGGACGCACGCTTCGGCTGCAACAGCTTCGATGCCATGATTGCTTCCGTGCGGCGGAATCTACCCGGTGTCATCCTGAGCGAAGCGAAGGATCCGTACCTTCACGCGCGGCGCAAGATCGGTACGGATCCTTCGCCGTCTGCGCGGCTCAGGATGACACTGCTTCTCCTGGTCGTCCTCGGCGCCCCTTTCGCGCAGGCGCAGGACTCGCTGCGGTGGAGCGGCTTCGCCTTCCTCCGCGGCGCCTCGCATGCCGACGGTCTTCCGCTCGATGAGAACCAGACCTCGGCCCAGGTGCAGCTCGGCCTCGACTGGCAGCCGTCCATCGCGCTCGGCGCGCACCTCCATCTGCTCGCCCGCGACGATGGGGACGATGCGCGCCGCGGCAGGGTGGGCGTGGTGCAGGCGTACCTCGAGCAGCGCGTGCGCGACCGGTGGCGCTTCACGGAAGGGGCGTTCTTCCTGCCCACCTCGCGGGAGAACGTCGACGCGCTCTGGGAGAGTCCGTACACGATCACCCCTTCGGCGCTGAACAGTTGGTTCGGCGAGGAGTTTCGCCCCATCGGGGTCGACGCGGCATACACCTGGCGGCGGACGGTCACCGTCGGGGCGACCGTCTTCCGCGGCAACGACACCCTCGGCGCGATCCCCGTCGACCGCGGCTGGGGCATGCGCGACGAATGGATCCTTCTCGGCGAGCACCGCCCTGTCGGCGACGGCTACTACACCTCCGCTTCCGCCGAGACCGACGGCACCCTCGGCTGGGCCGCGCGCGGCCGATGGCAGAACCAGTACGCGACCGCCCAGCTCACGTACATCGACAACCGCTCCGACGCCGACGAGCACGGCGAGCTGCTCAACTGGGCCACCCGCTTCTACATCGCCGCCGCCGAGGTGAATCGCGGCGACTGGACCCTCGCCGCCGAGAGCGGCTGGGGCCATACGCGCGTCTTCGAGTTCCCGTCCCCGATCCGCGCCGCATACGTCCTCGTATCGCGCCGCTTGGCGAACGGCCGCGTGTCGCTGCGAGGCGACACGTTCAACCGCGGCCACGCCCTGACCGCCGCCTTCTTCTGGTCGCCGCGCGGGCATCTGCGCACGGGCGTGGAGGTGATCCGCGCGAACGACGACACGCGGGTGGCGGTGGAGCTGCGGTACCACTTCGCGGGGCGGTGAGCCGCGTATCACCCGTCTCGACGAGCTGACCGCGCGATCGCCCCGAACAGCAGCGCCGCGCCGAGCATGGCCGCCGCGGCGGCGAGCAGGGGCCGCCTCTTGTTCAGCTCGAGCGCGAGGCTCGCCGGCTGCGAGCGGTCGTCGAACACGCCGTGAGCGCCGCGGTCCTCCGCGTCGTCGAGGGGATGCCACAGGTTGTCCGGACGGCCCGGCTCTTCCGGCTCGTCGATCATCTGCGCGTCGTAGCCGTTGCGGGCGAGGTAGACGTCGGCCAGGCCGGGAAAGAAGTTGTTTCCGATGATGGCCTTCGTCGCCGGCCATCCGACGTTCACCTCGCGCCGGCCGCTGTACGCGGCCCAGACGATTGCCTCTGCGGCGACCTCGGGCTGGAAGATCGGCGGCACCGGTTGCGCCTTTCGCGGAAGGCGGCTCTTCACCCAGCGGAACTGCGGCGTGTTGAGCGCGGGCATCTGCACCATGACGGCCCGGACGCCGCTCCCGTCGTGAATCAACTCGCTGCGCAGCGAGTCGTGAAATCCCTGGATGGCGTGCTTGGCCGCGCAATAGGCGGACTGCAGCGGGATGCCTCGATACGCGAGGGCCGAGCCGACCTGCACGATGGCCCCGCGGTCGCGGGGCTTCATCCGCCGCAGCGCGGCGAGCGTGCCCCACACGTATCCGAGGTAGGTCACCTGCGTCACCCGCTCGTACTCTTCCGGCCGCATCTCCATGATGGGCGAAAAGACGGAGAGCATCGCATTGTTGATCCAGATGTCGATCGGCCCGAGGCGCTCCTCCGTCTCGGCGGCGGCCCGCTCCACCGCATCGTGATCGGCGACGTCGAGCGGCAGGACGATCGCCTCTCCGCCGAGGCGCTCCACATCGCGTTGCGCGGCTTCCAGGCCGGCGCGTCCGCGGGCGATGAGGGCGATGCGCGCGCCGCGCCGCGCGAAGGCGAGGGCAGTGGCCCTGCCGATGCCGGCCGAGGCGCCGGTGATGACGACCACCTCGCGTTTCGTTTCCATGCGGGATGGCGAAGCAAACCCGACGCCCGCTGCTGACTCCTCAGGAGTGATTCGCGGCGAAGAGGATGCCGACCTCCGGCTCGAAGGAGAAGTGCCCCGTGCTGACGGTCAGCCGGTATTGCCAGTGCACCTGCCGGTTCGGCATCGGCAGCTCGCCGAAGAAGTCGTGCGGCGCCTTCGGCAGGCGGAACTCCATCGTCCCGGCGCCGGTGAGGCGGATGCGCACGTCGGCATCGTCGATCGAGTTGCCGTCCGCGTCGCGCACGTCCACCGCCACGCCGAACGGTTTGCCCGGCACGTAAGTGGGCGTCTCGAAGCCCCAGGCGATGTGCGGCATCGGCCGGCCGATCAGCGCGTTGCGGATGATCCTCTGCGCCGGCTCGTAATTGAACAGATGCGAGTGGACGCCGTACGGGATGGCGAAGCGGCTGAGCGAGACCGCGGAGTCGATGCCCGCGCCCGACGCCGACACGGTCGGCACCGTCCCGTCGCCGTTGGCCAGCTCCTGGAACTTCAGCCTCTTCGCCGGTGCGCCGGCGGCCTGGGAGAGCGTCGGCCGGTGGGTGCCGAAGATGAGCGTCGTCTTGACGGGAATGGTGCGCGGCAGCGCGCGCACGACGACCGCCGCGCGGTCGAGCTCCGCCGGCGAGACGCCGCTCACCATCCAGCCCCGCTCCATGAACGGGTCGGCATCGACGGCGTCCCAGCGGAACAGGCCGTCGCGCGGATCGGTTGGGAGCAGCTCGTACGCGGAGGGGAAGGTGCGCGCGACCTTGGCGATGTGCGAGGGGGAGAAGCCGAAGAAGCTGATGCCGTCGACCATGGCCTTGAACGTCTCGAGCATGCCTTTGTGCGGCACGCCGAGGGTGATGAAGTTGTCGATGTGGTGCGAGTCGGGAAAGCGGCTCATATAGGCGCGCGCCACCAGACCGCCGTGGCTGTGCGCGACGACGTCGACGCGCTCCGACCCGGCCATCGCCCGCGCGCGCTGGATCACGAGGCGGAGGTTCTCCGCCGTGTAGTCGAGCGTCCGCCGCCAGTCGATGCCGAACGGCACGACATCGCGCCCCAGGCTCCTCAGAAAGATCAGCAGCCCTTTGTAGACGTTCGGACTCCACCGCCCGATCAACTCGATCTCTTCGAGGATGCCGCCCGCCACGATCCGGTCCGGATCGCCGGTGTCGAGCCGGATGGCGTCCAGCACTTCGCCCGAATGAAGGATGCTCTCGATGGTCAGCCAGACCTTCCGCCCACTCACCGCATCGAGGAGCAGCGATCCGTAATACCCGGGCAGGACGATGACGGGGTTGGGCATGGGCGGGCCTCCTCCGGGGGGAATGCTACGATACGACGCCGATGAACTATCAGGACATCATCACCGTAGAGCCGGACAAGCGAGGCGGGCAGCCGTGCATCCGCGGGCTTCGCATCACCGTCTACGATGTCCTGTCGTATCTCGCCTCGGGCATGACGGAAGAGGAAATCATCTCCGACTATCCGGACCTCACCCATGAGGACATCGTCGCGAGCCTCAGTTACGCCGCCGATCGGGAGCGGAAGACGGCGGTCTCTCACGGGTCGCCCGCCTGACTGACGCGCAAAGCCTCTCGGCTTCGGGATGAGAGCGCCGGAGTATCTCTTAACCAAGTCTCGGCCGATTGATCTCCTCCCAATCGGCTCGATCTCCACCGGAATGCAGCCGCTCGCAACGGAGTAATTGGTCTCCGGATCGGCTGCGCAGTCGGATCTGCATTGGTGCGACAGGAGGCGGAGCTCGGTTAAGCAAGGTTATGATAACCCCGCCTTCAGCGCGATGAACTGCAACGCAACTTGTGCACTTCTCTGCTACTCTACGTCTGTTCCGGACGACGTGTCGCTGTGTGAGGAGGGCGGGTTGATGGTTGCGACTGCACGGAGCAACGACTCCACACCATCGAGCTTCGACTATGAGTCGGAGCTCGTCGCCGCAGCCGTCGAGGCTATGTCGTCCGGCCTCGATGAGTGGGGGGTAATGGAGTTCGCGCTGGAATTTGATTACCGGTGCGGCCGCACGGACATTGTTGCCGTCTCCGGCAACGGAGCCGTGATCGCGATCGAGGCGAAACTGCGAGATTGGCGGGGAGCTCTGCAACAAGCCTACAGGAACACCTCTTTTGCATCGGAGTCGTACGTGCTCATGCCGCTCGCCGCTGTCTCGCGAGCTCTTGCGAACGCGGCCGAGTTCACGCGACGCGGGGTCGGTGTTTGCGTGATCGAAGCCGACCGGTTACGCGTTATCCATCCCGCGAGACGACATGTCGAGCCATTGCTGCCCGCACTCAGCCGACGGGCTGCTGCGTTTGCATCGTCCGGCGCGTAGGAAAATGCCATGATGACGGCGCAGGAGGTCGGTGTTGCGATATGCAAAAAGGCAGGCTACCACTTCAATGAGCCAGCCGGCGAGGGGTCGTTCAAACATACGTTCCGTGTGGAGCGCGGCGGTGTCTTTTTCGCGCTAAAACTGTTCAAAGAGCCGCCTACCGAAAGGTCAGCGCGCGAGATCGAGGCGATGCTCCGCTGTGACCATCCCAACATAGCGAAGCTCGTTGCAGTCGACGCGATCCGACTCAAATCGAATACTTTCTACTATCAGGTGGAGGAATACCTTTCGGGAGGCACGCTCACTGAGCGCATCGGGTCGCTCGACCCCTCGAGGATTGCCTCATTGGCTCGGACGCTTTCCGCTGCTCTGCACCATATCGGCAGTCACAATCTGGTTCACCGCGATCTGAAGCCGGACAACATCATGTTCCGAGATTCGTCAAATGCCGATCCAGTGATCGTTGACTTCGGTCTCGTTCGCGATCTCTCGGCGACGTCGCTCACGGCAACATGGCACATGCGGGGACCGGGTTCGCCATTCTTCGCCGCGCCGGAACAGCTCAACAATGAAAAAGAACTCATCAAGCCCTGGACTGATCAATTCGGTCTCGGTGTCACTCTCGCGTATGGACTGTTCGAAGCACATCCATATGCGCAGCCCCGGGACTCTCCAGAGACGATCGTCACTCGTGTTGCTGAACGACGGCGACCGTCGCCGGCATTCGTAGCGGCATGCAACAACGCAGGTCTCCGCCCGCTGGTTCGTATGGTTCTTCCTTTCCCCATTGAGCGGTTCATCAGAACCCACGACTTAGTAGATGCGTGGAGGTAATCCGTGCCCGTCTTTCACCAAATGGCTGACAAGAGCCAGAACCTCCTCGACGATCAGCATCTGGGCGAGTACGTCGGTGCGGTCATTAGTCCTGTCAATTATACGGAAGAAGAGACGCTCGGCTACATGAAACGTCTTCGGATGCGGAGTGACGGTAGTTTCTCGTTCGTTCTCGACCCGCAGCTCTACTTTCCCGGCTCTGAAGAAGGTCAACTGCCGGGGTGGAGATTCTTCCCGAGTCAATTCCGTAGCGGTGACTACACGTCGGCCAAATATTGGACCGATATCGCGAAAAACGTCGCTACGGTCGGGAAGGACCTGCATGCACAGTACGTCGCGTCGCCTGCTGTCGTACCGAAGGTCTATGACAATTCTTATTTCGAGTTGATGACGACCGTCGCCACCTCGTTCGCCGATCACGCGGACGATCGGTTCGAACCGATGCAGAGTCTGATTGTCTCGACTCGCGACCTCGCTGCGACGCCGGAGCGTGCAATGATCGTCGCGTCGATCGTCGGCGCTACCGCATGCAAGTGGATTTATCTAATGCTCGACACGGACGTGCGGCCAAGGCTCGAGTTGAGCGACGCTGAACGCCTTTTCGCCGTGATGAAACTGATTAGTGTCTTGGAACGAGCCGGGAAGCGCGTTCTCGTTGGCTACACGTCATCCGACGTCCTTTTGTGGAAGACGGCTGGCGCGACCGCATGTGCCACGGGCAAATTCTTCAACGTGCGACGCTTCACGCGGAGCCGTTTCGAGGATAAGGAAGAGGGTGGCGGTAACCTGCCGTACTGGTTCGAGGAGTCCCTCCTGGCCTTCGTTCGCGCTGCAGATCTCAAGCGCTTGAAGGTTGAGAAAGTACTGTCGAATGCGACGGTTCGCAATCCGTTGGCTGAAGACGTTCTCCTCGCGATCGAGAAGGATGTCGCGTGGGTGAAGTTGAGCTGGGTTGCTTACATGTGGTGGTTCGCTGATGTGGAGAAGCGCTTGTCATCAGGCGATACGAAGGCAAAGGATTTGTTCAAGATCGCCCAACAGGTGTGGACGAAGTTGGATCGTCATGATGTCTACATGTCGGAGCGGTTGAATACCGGCGAATGGATTCAAGCGTGGCTCCAGGCCGATGCGGATTTCCGGAAGTGGCGTGATGCGCTCTCGTAATCAGTCTGCCATCGTGCCCGATCGCTACCGAGCGCTGAATAACCTCGCCGCCATCAAGTCATCGAGCTCTGATGGAGGGCGCTCTTCCCCATCTCCTCCGCGATCAACTCATACGACGTCCTCCTTGCCTCGTGCTCGAACGTGATCGTCACGATCATCAGCTCGTCGGCCTCGTACTCCTCGGCGACGGCGAGGAGGCCGCGGCGGACGGTGGACGGCGACCCGATGATGGCCCGCCGCCCGGGCGGGAGGGCGCGCGGCTCGAGGCCCTCGGAGGCGAACCAGGCGAGGGCGGTCTCGATGGGCGGGACGGGGAGGAGCTGGCCGCGGTGGAACAGGGAGAAGACCATGCGCGAGCTGGCGGCGACGCGCCACGCCTCGTCGTCCGTCTCGGCGCAGATGGCCGTCACCGCGACGAGCACGCGCGGCGAGGACGCCTCGCGCCGGTAGCGGCGCACGAACGGCGCGCCGTTCGGATTGATGAAATCGGCGAAGGCGTACGGCAGGTCGGCCTCCGCGGCCCAGATCGCGCTCTGCTCCGACGAGCCGAGGAGCCAGACTGCCGGATGTCCCGGGCGGCCGGGCAAAGCCGACAGGCGGGCGAAAGGATGGTCGGCCGGCATCCGGTCCTCGATGTACGCCAGGAGCTCGGCGAGCTGCTGCGGGAAATCGTCGGGCGAGACCTGGCGGCGGTCGCGCTGCAGCGCGAACGTCGTCAACGGATCGGTCCCCGCCGCGCGTCCGACGGCGAGATCGATGCGGTCGCCGTACAGGCCGGCCAGCATGCTGAACGTCTCCGCCACTTTCAAGGGGCTGTAGTGGGGGAGCATCACG
>DATEOX010000550.1:0-2022 GCA_035273585.1 Thermoanaerobaculia bacterium | reverse complement strand
CTCCGAGCAGATCCCGACCGTCACGGCCGACGCCGCCGCCAGCTCCGCCCTGCGCAGCCAGCACGGCCGGCACCTGATGAACCCGGACGTGTTGAACAAGATCAGAAGGCAGAGGTAGAGCAGAATGATGAATGATGAATGATGAACATCCGGTGTGTGGGGCTCTCGCTTCAAAGTTCATCATTCATCATTCATCATTCATCCCTCTATGAAGGCTCCTCACTACCTCGTCGTGATCACCGGCCTCTCCGGATCGGGGAAGAGCTACGTGCAGTCGACGCTGGAGGATCTCGGGTTCTACTGCTGCGACAACCTCCCGATCGAGCTCATCGAGCCGTTCCTCGAAGAAGTCACCTCGCACGAGAACGCCGATCGGGTGGGCATCGTGGTCGACGTCCGGACGCACGACTTCGCCACCATCTTCCCCAACTTCTACCGCGAGCGGCTGCGGGCTCTCGTCCCCAACGCGGTGCTCATCTTCCTCGAGGCGTCGGACGAAGTGCTGGCCCGGCGCTACTCCGAGACGCGGCGGCCGCACCCGCTGGCCAAGGACAAGCCGGTGCTGGAGGCCATCCAGGAGGAGCGGGCGGCGCTGACGGAAGTGAAGTCGCTGGCCGACATGGTCCTCGACACCTCGCAGTTCTCCGTGCACGAGCTGAAAGCGGAGGTGATGCGCCGCTTCCAGTTACCCGGGCAGGACGTGAAGATGCTCGTGACCATCATCACGTTCGGCTTCAAGTACAGCCCGCCGTACAACCTCGACCTGCTGTTCGACGTCCGCTTTCTCCCCAACCCGCACTTCGTCGAAGCGCTCCGGCCGAAAACGGGGCTCGACGCGGAGGTCGTGGCGTACCTCAAGGAGCAGCCGGAGTACGACGTCTTCTACGCCAAGCTCTCCGACTTCGTGACCTACCTGCTGCCGGAGTACAAGAAGGAGATGAAGAGCTACCTCACCATCGGCGTCGGCTGCACGGGCGGCAAGCACCGCTCCGTGGCCATCGGCCAGCGCCTCGGGGAGGAGCTGGCCGAGATGGGGTATGCGGTGGAGATCGTGCACCGCGACGCGAAGCGGTGAGCCCGCGCTCCTACTTCACCGCGATCTTGATCTGCTTCGGCTTGGCCTCTTCCTTCTTCGGCACCTCCACCTCCAGCACGCCGTCGCGGTAGCTGGCGCCGATGCGCTCGGCGTCGATGGTGCGGGGGAGGGTGAAGCTGCGGATGAAGGTGCCGTAGGCGCGCTCCACCCGGTGGTAGGCCACGTTCGGGTCCTTCTGGATGGCCCGCTCGCCGCGGATGGTCAGCAGGCCGTTCTCGAACTCGATGGCGATGTCCTCCTGCTTCATCCCCGGCAGCTCGGCCCGCACCAGGATCCGGTCCTGCGTCTCCGCCACGTCCACCGGCGGGACCCAGTTGCCGCTGACCAGCTCCTCATCGCTCGGACGGGCGAACGGCTCGAAAAGACGGTTCAACTGCGCCTGCAACCGCTTGTAGTCCTGCATTCCGTTCATGATCTGCGTCTCCTGTAATCAGATAAGTGACAACGTAGGGAAGGATAAGCATCGCGATATGAGCATGTCAATATCAGGTTCAGAGAGAGGCGCAAGAGAGAGTACGAATCCTTTATCATGCCTCCGGCAGAAGGGAGTCGAGGTGATCGGGGGATTGATCGTCACACATGGACGGCTGGCGTTCGAGCTGCTCAAGGCCGCACAGCAGATCGAGGCGGACACGGTCGGCATCGAGGCCGTCTCGCTGGAATGGAACGACAGCGTCGACGATGCGCGGGAGAAGATCCGGGTCGCGCTCGACCGGTTCGGCAACGAGCGCAGCATCATCATCTTCACCGACATGTTCGGCGGCACGCCGACGAACATCAGCCTCTCCTTCCTGGAGGAGCGCCGCGTGGAGATCGTGACCGGGGTGAACCTGCCGATGGTGGTCAAGTTCGCCAGCCTGCAGCAGGAAGCGACGGACGTCACCTCGCTGGCCCACGCCATCAGCGAGAAGGGGGCGAAAGCCATC